>CAZNBD010000010.1:0-31793 GCA_964571405.1 uncultured Bacteroides sp.
TAAATCACGAAGGCGATGAGCGCGGGGATATGACCCTTGAAGATGAACCAGAGGTCTCCCTGTTCCTTACAGATATCGCCAATGGACATGGAACCGGCAAGGCAAACCATTGTCAGGACGCTCAGACCGATAGACAGCTCATAGCTGACCATCTGTGCGCCTGAACGGAGAGAGCCGATCAGTGTGTACTTGTTATTGGAGGACCAACCTGCAAGCAGGATACCGAGAACTCCTATGCTTGAAACTGCAACAAGGAAGAAGATACCGATATTGAAGTCAATAACCTGCAGACCGTCACCCCAGGGAAGAACTGCAAACGCCATCATTGAGGCTGCGATTACCAGGTAAGGAGCGAGAGCAAAGAGGAAGCGGTCAATATGGTTGAGGTGGATAAGCTCCTTGATGAGCATCTTGAACATATCCGCAAAACTCTGCATCAGACCCATGGGACCAACACGGTTCGGACCGAGGCGGCACTGGAAGAACGCGCAGATCTTGCGTTCATAATATATGTAAATGAGGGCAAGGATTGAATACACCGCGAGCAGGCCCACACCAACCAGCACACATTCAATCAGCACCGCTGCTGCGGAAGGCAGATGCCATGTCTCTGTCAGGAGGGTATTGATACCCGTTGTGTCAAGAAAAAGTGCTTGCATATGACTTAAAAATTACTTTTTTCTATTGCTGATGAATGGTTTAACGGTCAATATCCGGTACAATGTAATCCAGAGAACCGCCGATGGCTATAAGGTCTGCAATCTTGTAACCGCGGGTCATGTGATCCACTGCGGCAGCCTGCGGCAGACAGGGAGGTGCAATCTTGAGACGGTAAGGCTTGGTGCTTCCATCGCTTTCAAGATAAAGTCCGAATGCACCGCGGCAACCTTCTGTGAGCTGGAACCAGTGACCGACAGGAAGCTTGAGTACTTTGGGAACTTTTACAAGGTACTCACCCTCAGGAATATTGTCAACAAGCTGCCAGAGAATCTTGGCGCTCTCTTCCATTTCACGCATGCGGCAGTTAAAACGTGCCAGTGCGTCACCGGATGTTTCAATAACCTCCTCAAAATCAAGCTCCGGATAAATGCTGTACGGCTGCAGCTTACGCATATCGCACGCCCAGCCTGAAGCACGGCCGGAAGGACCGGTCACGCCGTAAGCAATTGCATCCTCCTTGCTGAGAATACCAACATTGCGGAGACGGTTCTGAGCCACAACATTGCCGGTGAAGAGTGTATTGTATTCCTTGATATTCTTGGGGAGCACTTCCAGGAGAGCCTTGACGTCCTGCTGAAAATCAGGAGCGAGGTCTGCCATAACACCACCAATGCAGGCGTAATTGAAAGTCATGCGGGCTCCGCAGGTCTTTTCAAATATATCAAGAATCTGCTCACGCACACGCAGAGTATAGAACAGCATGGTGGTTGCACCAAGGTCCATACAGAAAGTACCGATGAAAAGGCAGTGTGAGGCGATACGTGAAAGCTCATCCATCATCACGCGGATAACCTGAGCGCGACGTGAAATTTCAATACCGGCAGCCTTTTCATACAGCATGCAGAGTGCATGGTGATAATTCTGGGCTGAGAAGTAATCCAGACGGTCCATGAAATGAAGTGTCTGGGGATATGTCAGAGTCTCACAGAGTTTTTCTATACCGCGGTGGATATAACCCATGTAGACATCAATCTTTTCAATGGTCTCACCGTCAAGAGCGGTGCGGAAGCGGAGCACACCGTGAGTGGCAGGGTGCTGCGGGCCGATGTTGACCACAAACTGCTCAGGCTTGAACACCAGCACTTCCTCTTTCTTGATTTTACCGTCAGCGTCCTCTGTATATACAAAGGTGGTGTCTGTCTGACGTTCATTGACAATGCTGACAGGGTTGATATTGGGGTCTGCATCATAATCCTTGCGGAGGGGATAACCAACCCAGTCAATATTGAGGAACAGGCGGCGCATGTCAGGATTGTTGAGGAAGATTATGCCGAAATAATCATAAACCTCACGTTCATATGTGACAGCCACGGGCCACACATCAGCCACAGAGTGGATTGTGGGCTGAGTACGGTCACCTTTTGCCAGTACCTTGATGCCGAGAACTGTATCGGCATCAGTGTTCATTACATAATATATAGCACCGAGGTTCTCCGTCCAGTCCATACCAACGATGGTAACGAGGTAAGTGAACTTGAGTTCCGGATCATTTTTAAGAGTGACAGCCAGCTGATGCCAAGCGGAATCATCAACAGTCACCACAGGAACTGAACCTTCTTCAATGGTGGCTCCGGGACAGAGCTGTGATATTTTTTGGTTTATTGTTGCCATAACAATGGATATATCTTGCGGTGGCGGTTATTAATCCTCAACGCCCTCAACAGGGTGAGATTCAAGGAATTCTTTCTGTTTCTCCTTACGGTTCACGCCGCCGAAGAAGCGCTCAACCTTCATTTTACGTGACAGCTGCATAATGCCGTAAATCATAGCCTCGGGACGGGGAGGACATCCGGGAACAAATACATCCACGGGAACGATATCCTCAATACCCTTGGCAACATGATAACTCTTGCGGAAAGGACCGCCGGAGATGGCGCATGAGCCGCAGGCTATTACGTACTTGGGTTCTGCCAGCTGATCATACAGACGGCGGAAAACCGGAACCATACGGTGAACAATGGTACCGGCAACCATCATGAAGTCTGCCTGACGGGGGCTGGAACGTGCAACTTCCCAGCCGAAACGAGCCATATCAAAGCGAGCTGCGCCCAGTGATACGAACTCAATACCACAGCAACTTGTGGCAAAGGTCAGCGGCCAAATAGAATTGGAACGGCCCCAGTTGATGAGTTTATCCAGTGAACCAACAATTACATTGGTTCCGCTGTCCTGGATTTCCTTTACCAGGCCTTCAATGTACTCGTTATCCTTCCATGCCTCATACGGCATGCTTTTAGTTGTTATTTCCATTCCAGAGCTCCTTTCCGCCAGGCATAAATAAGACCCAGCACCAATACGCCGAAGAATACGGCAATAGCGATCAGACCTTTAGTACCCAGATCCTGCATGGTAACAGCCCAGGGGAAAAGGAAAACTGTTTCCACGTCAAACATCAGGAAAAGGATGGCAAACAGATAATAGCCGATGTGGAACTGAGCCATGCTCTCACCACGCGTGGGAATACCACATTCATAAGGTTCTCCCTTCTGGGGATTAAAAGACCGCGGAGAGATCAGTTTGGCTACCAACATTGCAAGGAAAACGAGGGCGACACCCGTCAGCATGGCCGTTATGGCCAGGGTTCCGCTGTTCTCGATTCCAAAAATGGCTGTTGAAATCATATCAGGTTGTTATTATTGTTTCCTTTTTAATATGTCAGATGTTTATGCAATTGTGCAATGCGCTGAAACACTATAAAATACCTGTTTTGACAGGGCATAGTACGGCATTTCAGCCGCAAAGTTAGTGAAAATTCCTTAAACTAAAGAAATTTATCACAAGTATTTTTTTAACAATTTTCGTCCGTCAGTATCAACCGCTCGCTTTGTTAAGAAATTTTGAGACGAAAAAAAGCGCGGACGAGCCGAAGCTTCATCCGCGCCTTATATTTAAGTTCGGTATATTATTTACTTTTCTTCAGGAAGAGGTTTCATTTCATATCCGGCAATTGCCACTGTGAATCCCCAGTAAATGAATGCCAGTGAGGTGAGGAATGAAACCATGTAAGTATTGCTCAGCATGCTGCCTTCAAAGAAGAAGTAGCCGATAACACACATCAGAATACCGTTGATGAGTCCCAGCCACCAGTATTTTCCGTGACGGCCAACGGCTGCACCTATAAATGCTTCAATGCCCCAGAAGATAAAGATGATGGCAAGGAAGATGGGGAATACTGACTCTGCCAGAGGGAGTGAACGGACCAGCATAAAGCCAATAAACAGGTCAATGATACCACCGGCTATCCACCAGCCCCAGGAACGGGGACGTGCAGGGCCGGAAGCAACACAAAGCTGGACAATTCCGGCCAGAACAAGAAGCCAACCAAACAGGATGGATGATGTCATAAAGCCTTCAACGGGCCAGAGCCAGTATGCAAAACCGCCCAGTATCAGGAGAATACCTACACAAAGCACCACCCACCACAGGCGTGTGCTGCCGAAATACTTTACATTTTGATCTTTCATAGTTTTAAACGTGTTTTATGTTAGTTATATAACTATAACAAACACGTTAAAAAAAAGTTTTATTCAGACAGAAGTTGGGCTGCTTTCACCGGAGAAAGGCCCAGTGACACGGCACGTCTGAGGTCTGCACGCGCTTCTTCAGGCCTGAACTGGTCACGCCGCAGCCATGCTCTGTAATATAAAAGTTCCGCATCATCAGGAAAACGGCGCATCCCCTCCCCTATCGTGGCGGATGCGTCACTGAGTTTATGGAGTGAAAGCTGACATCCGGCAAGAGCGGCGTAATATTCTGCCTGAGGGTCCTCTGCAATAATCTTTTCAAACTGTGGAATGGCCTGTGCATCACGGCCTGTCAGGGAATAAAGGGCTGCCAGGGCACGGGCGGTGCGCAGCTGTGACGACTCACGGGCGGAAAGTATATTGAAGTCACTTTCAGCAGTACGGGCATCTCCGGAATAGAGAGCTATCATGCCGTGATAATACCTCATCTCAGCATTGAGGGAATCCGCAGCCAGCAGTCTGGTATAAACATCATAAGCCTCCCTGTCACGTCCCATTCCAAGGAGCACACGTGCCCTGTTGGAATGCAGGGTTGTCATGGCCGGAGTGCGTGCCAGGGCATTATCAAGAACATTAAGAGCCAGGGAGTCATTCCCGAGGGCAAAGTAAGCCATTGCAAGATTGGACATAAGCAAAGGCGTTTCCGGTGCCTCCGGTGCCAGATTTATAGCCTCTGAAAACCGTGCGGCCGCATCCATATACCTCCCCTCCGCCATGGCCTGATCACCCTGACCGGCCAGCAGAAAGCGCGGGTTCTCCATATCCGTCCGGTCCTCGGCACTGACAGAGACAATGGCCAGGACAGACAGCATGCTGATTATCAGAAACCTCATTTCTTCTTGGGCTCCTCAGGGAAAGCGTTGGGGTATTCCAACTGTTTGCGTGGATGTGTATATGCCCAGATTATCAAGCCTATTCCCAGAAGAACAAAAGGAATGCTGAGCAACTGACCCATATTCAGTACCATATCCCTTTCAAAGTCAACCTGAGGATTCTTAATGAACTCAATAAAGAATCTGGTGGCAAAAGTACCGATGAGGAAGGTGCCGAACAGGAGTCCGGGGCGTTCTCCCGCATTCTTTTTCCAGTACATCCACATCATCAGGCAGAAAAGGGCAAGATAACACAGTGCCTCATAAATCTGAGTGGGATGGCAAGCCACTCCTTCATAGAACATGTGCCATTCCTGTGAGCGTACAAACATGAAGCCCCACGGCAGCGTGGTCTCATGGCCGAAAATCTCGCTGTTCATCAGATTTCCAATTCGGATAAGACATCCCACCAGGGCAATGGCAACCGTCAGACGGTCAAACACCCAGAGGGGATTCCTTTTGGCAACAAACCAGCAAAACAGCAGGACGGCTATTATCACCCCTATGGCTCCACCATGGCTGGCAAGTCCGCCTTCCCATGTAGCAAGTATCTTCAGCGGATGGGCACTGTAATAATCCCACTGGTAAAAGAAAACGTGTCCCAGGCGGGCACCCACCACAGTACCTACTCCTACATATATAAGGAGAATACCGAGCCAGCGTTCCGGTGCACCTTCATGCTTGAACATCCGCGCAACGATATTGAATCCGAGCCAGAAGCCAATGGCAAACATCAGCCCGTACCAGCGCACTGTTATGAAGCTGTCAAATAACACCGGGTCTGCATTCCAGACAATATACTGTGATAACATGGGAGATCAGGATTTTTTTGATTTTTTTATTCCACGGAAGTATTCAGCAGTGGCTTTCCTAACACGCCCGCTGAGCAGGATGACGGCTGTCATGGTGGGTATGGCCATCAGGGCATAAAATAGGTCACAGGCACCGACGGCCGCCTCAATGGGCACCACAGCGAAAATCACCAGGGATGCAAGGAAAAAGTATGCATAAAACTGTCCGCGCACTGTTCCGAACAGGTAATTGGCACAAGTGGTTCCGTAAAAGGAATATGAGAACATGGAGCTCAGGGCAAAACATGCCACAATAAACATCAGCAGATACCCTCCGCCGGGAATGCCGCGGCTGAATGCAGTCATGGCAATGGAGAGCCCCTGAATACCATGGCTTTCCTGAATTTCAGGCACACAGAGCATGATTGCTATGGCAGTGAGTGTGCAGACAAATCCACTGTCAATACTTGGTCCCAACATGGCAATAAGCCCCTCACGCACAGGTTCGTTATTGCGTGAAGCACCGTGCATGATGGATGCTGTACCTATTCCGGCATCATTGACCAGAGCGGCACGCCGGGCTCCTATGACAGCTATGCCCGCCAGTGCTCCCAGCCCTGCCTGCAGATTGAAGGCCTCTCGGAAAATGGACCCGAACACTCCGGGAACTCCCTCCAGATTGGTGATGATTATATAAAGAACCATCAGGAAGTAAAGCCCAACCATAAAAGGAACCATAAATGAAGCCACTGAAGCTATTCTTTTTATACCGCCTAAAATAACCACACCGACAAGAGCTGCAATGGCACAACCGCACAGAAGGCGGAAAGCCTGTTCATTCTCAAGTGTTGTGACAGAGCCGATGGCCCTGAGGAAACCACTTTCAGCAATATTGAAATGTGGATTTATAGTGGTGATGACAGCCTCAGTGAGCTGATTGGCGTTCATAATACAGAGAGTACCGAAAAGAGCAGCCACGGCAAAGAATTTTGCCAGAGGCTTCCACTTGGGTCCGAGACCTTTCTCAATGATGTGCATCGGTCCACCCTGAGGATTGCCGCGGTCATCCTTACCTTTGTACATAATTGCCAGGACACCCTCATGATACTTGGTTGACATGCCCACGACGGCACTGACCCACATCCAGAAGATGGCACCCGGTCCGCCCATAGCCAGCGCGATGGCCACACCGGCAATATTACCCAAACCCACCGTGGCAGCCACCACCCCGGCCAGAGCCTGGATGGAGGAAATCTGCCCCGTATCCGTTCCTTTATCCTGTTTTTTACGCAACTCCTGCAGGGAAGCAGGGAGCCTGCGCAGGGAAACAAATCCCGAGGTAAAGAGCAGAAACAGACCGCCGCCAATCAGAAGCAGGAACAAGGGATACCCACAGAGAAAATCAGCGGTTGATGTGAGGAAATGGGTAAATTTTTCAAACATTTTCAGAGAACAACCTTGACGGCATTGTCACCCTGACGGCGAATGTATATACCGTTACCGGGATTGCTGACACGCATACCCTGGAGGTTATAGTATTCCACAGGAGCATCAGAAGAATCAATCGTTACATTTTCCACTCCGGAAACATAATCAGGCAGCGGAGCGGCAGGGGTATTATCGCGCTCAGGTTCAGGAACAGTGCCCATTGTGGTGTAATCACCAAACTGGGTACGCAGCCAGTTGATTTTGTTAACAAGACGTTCCTTTGCGGCTGCCTTACGTCCGTCCATATCTCGGTTATCAATAACCTGAGAACCTCCGTTGGGAACGGGAGCCTGATGCCAGCGGGTATAATCAGTGAGAGCGGCAGCTTTCAGACTTTCCACATAAGCGTCAATTTCATCATAGAGGCCGTCAAACTTGTTTGTCATGAACCAAGCCCATGTATCGCGCAGCTTGGCATTGAAGGTATTGTTGCAGCGCATGGAGGGAATCCATGTTGTGCCATAGAGGAACTGCTCATAGAAGAAGCGGTCAGTAGCTCCGGTGAAAGCATTTCCGCAGTCCCAAAGGGGTGAGAAATGCCACTTCTGGTTTTCTCCGCGGTCACGGAACAGATAGGTTGAACCGTGGTATGCCTCACGGTGACTGATGATTTCTTCAACGATATAATAACGCACAGCATCATCCAGATCCATGTAAGACCACAGCACGTCAGAATTTGCGCCTACGGCATCGTTCATGGCTGCGAACTGGTCAGTCACAAACTGACGCTGCAATGAAGAGTATTCCTCAGGAGTATCCCAGGTAATGCGGAGCATATCAGTGGGGAAGGCGGGTATGCAAGTCTTTTCTTCCATTCTGATCTGGTTTTCCTCATCATAATTGTCAAGTTCAACCAGATAACCGCCGGAGCACAGAGCCGGATCTGTCTCATTGTCATCAAGTTCTTCAATCATAACACGGTCATCACCAACACGGATACTTTCTGTGAGGAAGTAAAGACCGCGGTAATCGCCGTTGATTATGACTTCAATGGGCTGCTGGTCAGGAGTCCAGGGAAGACCGATACGCTTGCCAAGGTTAAAGCCTACAAAATTACGGAGATAACCGTAATTATCATCTGCATGGGCAAGAATGGCGTAATGTTTACTCTTGGTCATGCCGAGCATTGACTGTTTCTTGCCGAGTTTAAGCTTGAATGGTTTCTTAGAAAAACCGGTACGTGTCCAGTTGCCTCTCGCTTTAATTTCCAGGGGCAGGGGTTCTTCCGCAGAGCCGATGCTCTTGGCTCCGGCACCCATCCAGTCACAGCCATTCAGATCCAGCCAGTACTCAGCATTGGAGAAATAGTTCTTGTGTGCAAGATTATATGAAATAACTTCATTATCATACGCAGTATGGGTCTCATCTGTATAAACGTTTATGTGAAGGACAGGGAGAGTTCCTGAAGTGTTATCCCCTACTTCCTGACCGTCCACAATAAAGGTAATGGCAGTCGGTCCAAAACTGTGCTCCAGAGAAAGGCTGAACTTTACTGTCAGGTTGGTAAGATTTCTTGCCTGATAATTGGGACCGTTAGGTGTTCCGGTGGAAACTATGGAAGTGGTAATGTCACGGTTTTCATTGGAAGCCGCTCCAAAATTGTAATTCCATTCTGTACCTGAAATCTTGAAAGCACCATCCAGAGAAGGCACTGTGATGGTGTAATCATTTCCATCACGTGTAAATTTATAGTCATTATTAACGGCCCAGTTGGTCATTTCACCGCGCAGATACATGACAGGATGAAACTGATCATCCATTTCATCTGCAGCAAAAGCCTGAGGCACAGCAACTATGAGAAATAAGAAACTGAAAAAGCAGGTAATTAACTTGTTCATGATTAATTATGAAAAAACATTGGTTACAAAGCGGCACAAAGATACAGAAAAAATCTCAAATAAAGAAAAAGGACATCGGCCACAGTGTGACCGATGTCCAATTTTAGGATTATTTAAGGAAGTGATTAGAGAACCACTTTCACTGTCTGAGAAGCGGCAGCATTGTTGGCGGCAACAATGTACATACCGGCGGGAAGATCAAGAGTGAGGGCTTCACCTGCAGCGAGCTGGGCGGTGGCAACCATAACGCCTGTGAGGTCGTAAACGGCTACGCTTACAGCTTCGTTGGCAGCGATTGAACCGGCAGCAACAGTTACGAGCTGAGCTTCAGGAGCGATAACTGAGTTAACGCCGCTGGGACGGGTTGAGCCTTCAAAGTTAACGGGAGCAACACCATAACCGGAAACACCGGGGGCTACCATTTCAACAACGGGCTGATCCTGACCGAGGAGGATACGCTTGATACCGCTGTGGTGCAGAGGATTGTTTTCGTCGTACTGGTCAGCCCAGTAATATTTACCCTTGAGCATCTGAGCTTCTGTCTGGCCTTCGTTTTCAGCAGCTTCAGCAGGTGTGGGAGCACGGTAGCACCAGTACATGTACTTGCCTTCAGCGTCAAATGCCAGCTGAGAGATACCTACGTGTTCGTTTGTGGCAGAACCTTCGTACTTAACGGGAGATCCGTCAATGAGTACGGGGTTGAGGTCAAAGAAGCTTGAGGGGTTGGGATTAGCTTCAATGTCAGAAAGGTTAACGCGGTACAGACCGGCTTTTACGCGGTTTGCTGCGTTGGTGGCGGAAGCAATTTCAATGTAAAGGTAGAGGTGGCCGTGAGCCTGGTCTACGTTGAATGTTGTGAAGATGGGGGTAATACCTGTCAGCAGGGGAGCTTCAGCAGGCTGTGAACCCTTGGTGTCGATGTCAGAACCGGTACCGATGTTCTTGGTGCGGAAACGGAAGATACCTTCACCGTTGTACTTCATACCCACCCAATAGAGGGGTTCTTCAACACCGGCAGCGTCTGTAACACTTGTGATGGCAAAACCGCACTTGATACAGCCGTAGCTCCAGGGAGCGCCGTAGAAGTACATCCAGTTGTTTTCCATCCATGAGGGATAGTTCTGGGGAAGTGCGATTGCAGATGCGGGAATCTTACGGATGCAGACGTTACGGTCATTTACATAGAGGTCTTCACCATAGATATAGAGTCCGAAGGGATCCTTGTAAGCGTTGTTACCGGTGTTGTCAAGAACGACAGCCTGGAAAGTTTCGCCACCTACCTTAGAGATATAGAACAGTTTACCGTCACCGTCAACGTCACCGGTTGCAGAGTAAACGAACTTCTTACCGGCGGAAGCACCGTAGATACGGTTGCTGTATTCAAGGAGCTGGAAGGTGTGAGGAATTCCACCTACATCATAAGTGTCAGTTTCACCGTCTGAGTAAACGCAGTGGAGCATATCATCATCACCTGCATAATACAGACCGGCGGGCATACCCATGTCAGCACCACCTGCAACAATGTTGGCATCGCCTACGATGGTGAGGTTACGCCATCCGTCAGCAGCGCGGTAAGCGTCTGCGAGGTCAGCGGGAACTGTAGCTGTGATGCCACAACCTTCAGTGAACACGCCTTCTGCCATGGCAGCAGGATAAGTTGAACCAACGGTGAGGTTGGTGATTCCGCTGTTAGCAAAGCAGTCAGCTTCAAGGATAGCGAGAACGTTACCCAGGTTCAGAGTCTTAAGAGAGGTACAGCCCTTGAAAGCGTCCTGCTTAACAACTGTAATCTGAGCGGGAAGAGTAACATCTGTAAGAGCGGTACAGCCGTTAACCACACCGAAAGGAATTTCAGTTGTCTGCAGTGAAGCAGAAGTCAGAGCTGTGTTGTTTGAGGCAACATAGCGACCAACCTGACCTTTGAGGCTGAGGCTCTTCAGACCGGTGAATGCCAGAGCGTAATCACCGAATACGGTGCAGTTGGGAGCTGTGATAGCTTCAACATTGGAAGCGCCGTAAAGAGCATAAGGAGCAAGTTCAGTATAAGCGGTGAGGTCAACTGAAGTTGCTGTAGCTGCGGGAGCGAAGCTTACCAGACGGGGAGCGGCAACTTCACGGAGCTGAACGCCATCAACAACCTGGTAGTTTTCATTACCTTCAGCAACAGCAAATGTAGCGATGTTTGTGCAACCCATGAAAGCACCGTCACCGATAGAAGCGATAGTGGCGGGGAATTCAACGGCGGTCAGGCCTGTGTTGTTGGCAAAAGCCTGCTGACCGATACGCTTAACATTTTCAGGAAGAGCAAGAACACCTTCCAGTTTAGCACCGGAGAATGCCATGTCACCGATTGTCTCAAGTGAAGCGGGAAGATTGATGTTCTTCACACCGGAGTTACGGAAAGCAAGTGCATCAATTGTTGTAACAGCGTCACCGAGAGTTACGGTTGCGAGGTTACGGGCGTTTCCGAAAGCACCTGAAGGAATAGTGGTGATAGAATTGGGAAGAGTAACGTTTGTCAGAGCGGTTCCGGCAAAAGCGTTGGTACCCATTGTTGTCACGTCAGAGTTAAATGTAACACTTTCCAGAGCGGAGCAGCCTTCAAACATTGAGGGTTCAATTTCAACAGCTGTTCCACCGAAAGTAACATTTTTCAGGTTGGCGATTCCGCGCCAGGGCTTGTCATTCATTGCAGCGCTTACGCTGTAATTGAATGCACGGTTGATGATCAGGTCTGTGATACCTGAGTTACCACCTTCAGCAAAAGCATTAACTTTCACATCAAGAGGAGCTGTACCTTCAGCAAAAGTAATTTTGGCCAGGTTAACGCAACCTTTGAAAAGGCTGTTGGGAAGAGCGCTTGTAACGGTACCGGGGATAACGATTTCTGTAAGACCGGTACAGCCGTTGAACATGTTCTGTTCAAGTTTGGCAAGCTGGGAAGAAATGGTTACAGAAGTAAGACCGGTACAGCCCTGGAAAGCACCTGCACCAACTTTTGTAACGGTGTTGGACATCACTATAGAAGTGATGGGCTGATCCTTGAAAGCGGTTGAAAGGTCTGTTACAGTGTAATCAACACCGTTATAAGTAATCACGTCAGGGATTACAATATCACCGGTGTAAGCTGTGGGGCATGCTCCGTTTTCAGGTACCGGAGGTTTATTGCCGGTAATTTTCTGAGCCTGAAGCTTATTACCTGTAGCTTTGTAGACAATTCCTTCATAAAGGAATGTCTGAGCAGATGCGCCGAAAGCAAAGGCTGCACTCAGAAGAGCTACCATGCCGACGCGTTTCAGTGTAATGTTGTTCATGATAATGGGTTGGTATAATTGGTTTAATGTTTATCCTTGAGAATCAATTGATTGAGAGTTGTTTTACATAGATATTGATATGTTTGAGTGCAAATTTAATTATAAAAATCCAAACCTCCAAATTTTTAACAAATCAGAGGTTTAACTCATCTGACAATTTTGGTGATGAGCACAATAAGAGAAGGCGTAATCAGGGTCAGCACCGGCATTATGAACATGGTGCGGTACTGAACCGGTGAAAATTCTTTCTTGAGTTTTTTAAACGCATAATACATGCTGCATACTGTGGCTCCCAAGGGGAGATTGATACCGAGATACCAAACCGGAGTGTCCCACACCTGCCCGTAAACAAGCTGTAACAGCGGAATGGCTGCGCACATGAGCCAGTATGTCAGCAGGAGCCATATCATGCGGAAGGTACGGCGCCGTGTGTGAGGAAATATGCTTACCACTATTTTCTTATAATTCATAACCGGATCAGTAATCGATAAATTGAAGATTATGGTAATCTATATTATAAAAAATGAGTGTAAGGCACAGCGCATCCATAATCACTTCCAGCCACCAGCCGGCATGGAAGGATTTGCGTACTATATGATTATAAATCCACAGCAGAGCTTGACAGGGGAAAACTGAAGAAAAAGCCAGAAGAAAACCTTGCCACCCTGCCCCACCGGAGGTTACGAATTCCACCATTCCTCCGTATGAACTGTAAATTATCAATGTCAGCCACACCAGGAAAGCATACCACAGAACTGTGGATAAGCGTTTGAGCAGTGGATAAAAATAAAGAGGTGCTTTCATGGGTTTCAGTAATGGACAAAATGTCCGGACGGATTGGCCAGAACCAGACGCCGGAAAGTGGTATAAGGATAATCAAAAGAGCCGGTTAAATCTGCCAGATAATCAATGTACCATGACAAGGCATTTGGCCGCGGCATTCCCACCGGCACACGGGCGCTGGGCGCCGGGTCTGTGGGTAGTCCGGCTGTCCACAGTGAACGCAGGCATGCGGTGGCACAGTTATTCTTGAAAAGATTATATCTCTCTGAACTCATGCGGCGGAAACACTGCTCGATTATCCGGTTCTGTTCCAGAGTGGTGGGAATCTGATAAGCCACCGTGTAACGGCAACTGGTGATGGTGGAGTCTGCGTTTGAGCCATCGGCATTGTAGGCACTGCGCAGAAAATCAACGGGAGAATCCCAGCTTCCGAGCCCCAAATCATCGTATTTGCTGTTGCCTACATACCATCCTCCCATGTACGGGCGCGCAGACAGATAAATGTTATTGCCGTTGATTGAGTAAAATGAGAATTTTCCATTCTCCCCGCTGACAAGCAAGGCAATGTGACCCAGCTTGTTCTCATGCAGCAACAGAACCACCGACGCGCTGTCCGGTTCAACAGCCATTATCCTCCCCATTCCGGTGAGAGTGAGGAGGATAACGAGAAACAGTTTAAAGATTTTACTCATTCTTCTGCTTTTATGGCACAAAGATAATACTTTTTCAATTATATTTTATCTTTGCTCACACAAAAAAGTTCACACACTCATTCAAATTGAAGTATCAGAAGCTGAACCGTCTGAGTTTGCAGGAGTCTGAGTCTTGAAGACTTTTGAAAGTACACTTTCCTGAAAACGCTGAAGGAGTTCCCAGAAGCTGGGGACAAACAGCGTTCCGAAAATGGCATTAACTGCCATACCGAAGACAACCGCAGTTCCGAGTGAGATACGTGAAGCGGCGCCGGCACCGGTGGCAAATATCATGGGCATCACACCGAACACAAATGCCAGGGCTGTCATCAGAATGGGTCTGAGACGTATGTCACCTGCATCCAGGGCACTCTGCCGGATTGTATTTCCGGCTTTACGGAAGTCCATGGCATATTCCACAATCAAGATGGCGTTCTTGGCTGCCATTCCTATCAGCAGAATAATACCGATCTGGGTGTAAATGCTGATACTCTGATTGAGGAATATACAGCCGATGATGGTACCGAGTATGGCGGTGGGGGTGGTAATTACCACAGCCACTGGGTCTGTCCATGATTCATACTGCGCAGCAAGCACCAGTATGGTGATAATCAGAGCAAATATAAGAGTCATGGAAATGGTGGTGCCGCTCTGGGTTTCCTGCAGGGCCTGCCCTGTCCAGGCATAAGAGAAGTTATTGCCGAATTTTTCATGCACCAGATCTTCCATTGCCTGAATTGCTGCGGAAGAACTTACACCCTGAGCCACATTACCTGTGACAGCGGCTGTTGTGTACATATTATATCGGCTCACTGTATTCTGCCCCATTACAGGTTCCACAGTAGCAAATGCTGCAAATGGTACCATATCTCCGTCTGAATTACGTACGCTCAGGGCCAGAACATCCTCAGGATTACGGCGGGACTCCTGGTCTCCGCTGACAAGTACCTGGAAAGTACGTCCGAATTTTACAAAGTCATTTACATAACTTGAACCCATGTAGGCGCCAAGAGTGGAATAAACACTCTGCAGAGTCAGATTATGGAACTTTACGCGGTCACGGTCCACCTTGACAAGATACTGCTGCTGCTCTCCCTGGAAGAGTGAGGTAACACTTGCCAGCTCAGGGTAATCTGCAGCGCCTTCCTGCATCTGGCGCACTGCGTCCTGCAGCTCCGCAGCTCCCAGGCTATTAATATCCAGCAGCTGCATTTCAAGGCCGGAGGTGGTTCCCAGGCCGTTGATGGCAGGGGGATTGACGGAGAAAATCACAGCTTCCTGAACCTGAGCCGTCAGAGCATTGACCTTGTCAATTACAGCCTGGGCTGAGTGTTCCTTGCCTTTTCTTTCACCCCACGGTTTGAGGACAACAAAGGCTCCGCCCATATTGGAGGAGTTTCCTCCACCCATAAAGGACATACCGGAAATGGCGATAACATCCTTTACTTCAGGGCATGACATGATGAGCTCCTGAACCCGGTTCATCACTGTGTCCGTGCGTTCAAGTGAGGCTCCGTCAGGGAGTTGGACTGAGGTCATGAAGTAACCCATGTCCTCATCAGGAACATAACTGGTTGGCCAGCGCAGGAAGCCCCACATTGCCGCTCCGGTAAGTACCGCAAACATCAACAGGGCAAGACCCGGGCGTTTGAGGAGCCAGCCTACTGTGCCTGTATAAACCTTACGGACTTTCTCAAATCCTGCATCAAACCAGCGGTAAAGGAAGAACTTGGTTTTACCGGTGCTTGGTGTGAGGAAGAGTGCGCACATGGCCGGGGTAAAGGTAAGGGCGTTGAAGCCGGAGAATGCTGTGGACACAGCAATGGTGAGTGCAAACTGCTTGTAAAGACCGCCCGTAATGCCTGAAATGAAAGCTGTTGGAATAAACACTGAGAGTAGCACAAGCACTTCACCCACAACAGGACCCTGCAGTTCCACCATGGCTTTCTCCGCACTCTGTCGTGGGGTCAGCTTACCTTCATCCACAAGTCGCGAGCAGTCCTCCACCACCACAATGGCGTCATCCACCACAATGGCGATGGCAAGCACGAGTCCGAACAGTGTCAGAGTATTGATGGTGAATCCCAAAAGCTTCATCACCGCAAAGGTGGCAACCAGTGAAACCGGGATGGTTATCATGGGGATGATAACCGCGCGCCAGTTCTGGAGGAAGATGAGGATTACCAGCATTACAATGATGGTGGTTTCAAGGAAGGTGACAAGAACCTCATCAATTGAAGCGGTTACAAAGTCTGTAGTATCCAGGATAATACGGTAAGAAACATGCTCGGGGAAATACTGGCTCAGTTCTTCCAGACGTTTTTCAGCGGCCTTGGCCACCTTGAGGGCGTTGGCGCCAGGCAACTGTGAAATACCTATCAGACCGGCACTGTGACCGCTCACGTTGGAGATGGCGGAGTATGTCTGAGAGCCGAGGTCTATAGTTGCCACATCACGCAGACGCAGCATGGAGCCGTCAGGATTCGTTTTTATTACAATATTTTCAAACTCCTCAGCGTCAACCAGCTGACCCTGGGCAGTAAGTGTATATTGGAATTCCTGGCCGTTGCCGATGGGAGGAGCTCCGGCCGTACCGGCAGACACCTCCATGTTCTGGCTCTCAATCATGGACATGACATCTGCAGCGGTTACTCCGCGTACACGCATCAGTTCAGGATTCAGCCATATGCGCATGCTGTACTGCCCTGCTCCGAATGCCTGTACATTTCCCACTCCCGGCACGCGGGCAAGCTCATCCACAATATTGAGCTGAGCATAATTGGTCAGGAAAAGATCATCATAAAGGTCCGGGCGGTCTGTCTCAACGGCCACAAATAGAATCATATTTGAAGAACGGGACTCCACGCTCACGCCCTGCTGCTTTACGGCTGTGGGCAGAAGTGCCTCAGCCTGACTGACACGGTTCTGAATTTTCACAGATGCAATATCCAGATCAGTACCGGTTTCAAATGTAACCTGAAGCTGATATGAACCGTCAGAACTTGAAGTGGAACTCATATACATCATGCCTTCCACTCCGTTGACCTGCTGCTCAATGGGAGCACCAACGGTTTCAGCCACAGTCTTGGCATCCGCTCCGGGATATGACGCGCTGACAAAGACTGTGGGAGGGGTAATGTCCGGATACTGGGCCACTGGCAGGGACTTGACCGTCAGCAGTCCCACCAGAACCATCAGGATGGCTATGACTGTGGCAAATATGGGACGGTCAATAAAAAACCTACTGAACATTTGTCTGGTCTTCTGATTGTGAAACACTATGATTTACTGGCACGGTCTCAAGCTGAGGATTAACCCTCATGCCCGGACGCACACGCAGCAGTGCTTTTGTCACGTACTTGTCATCTGCATTGAGACCTCTCTCAATCACTCGGAGACTGTCACGTACCAGCTGGCCGGTTACTACGGGAGTATAAACCACCTGATTTGAATCGTTTACCACATAAACATATTTTCCGCGCTGGTCACTTGAGATGGCGGAATCTTTGATGAGAATGGCTCTTGAAAGGTAACCGATAGGCAGATTGATGTTTATGAACTGACCGGAGCGGAGTTCGTTGAATCTGTTGTGCACCCTTGCCTCTACATTCATTGTACCGGATGAAGCATTGATGGATGGCGCCATGTAACTGAGCTGTGCAGTGTACTGATGGGGAAGAGTGTCACTGAAGCTGATGGGCATACTGAAATACTGCCCGGTATGAGCGGGTACATTGTTGCGTACCACATCCATAAATGTCTGGTCCTCAATGGAGAACTTGGCCAGCATCCATTCATCATCATAGACGGTTGCAAGGGTTACGGGAGAACCTGATCCTGAAATGTAAGCACCTACTGAGTAAGCATTTGAACTGATATGTCCATCAAAAGGAGCACGCACTGTGCAGTACCCTAATGTGGTGGTGGCTGTATTGAGTTCAGCACGGGCGGAATTGAGTGAAGCCCTGGCTGTTTCCATGGCGCTCTCACCCTGAGCCACTTCCATTCTGCTGACAGCGTCACTCTCAAGGGCGCGGCACAAGGCCTGATAATGCTGTGTGGCATAATCAAGCTGACTCTCTGCAGAGGCTACTGCAGCCTGGGCGCGTTCAACTGCATCACGAT
This sequence comes from uncultured Bacteroides sp., assembly GCA_964571405.1. Lineage (GTDB taxonomy): Bacteria > Bacteroidota > Bacteroidia > Bacteroidales > Muribaculaceae > CAG-873. The sequence continues at coordinate 18,148 of CAZNBD010000010.1, forward strand.
AAGTATCAGATTCTATTGTAAAGAGGACCTGACCCTGGTGAACAAAATCGCCACCATGGAAATGCAGGCTCTCAAGAGTTCCGTCTACACGAGCCACTGCAGGAGCCTCACGCTCTGCAGCAAGCACACCGGGGTAAGAACGGTAAAGAACCACTGAATCAACAACAGGAACAGCCACACTGACAGTCTGGGCTTCAGCGGCATGCTGAGTTTTCTTCTTGCCGCAGGAAACCGTCATGGTTACGCACACAGCGGCAGCCGTAATCAGGATTATAAAATTTTTCTTCATAATAATTTCAATAAGAATTATCAGGATCCCATCCGCCGCCCAAGGCTTTATAGAGGTCTACGAGGGCTGAGAGGGCTTCTCCCTGTGCTGAAACGAGATTATTTTCGTATGTAAGGAAACTTAATTCCGCATCATTGACGTTGGTAAAGGCTGTGAGTCCCTGACGGTAAAGTGTAACTGACAGTCTCACGCTTTCTTCCGCGTTCTGTACTGTTGTGGCGGTGCGGTTCATGTATTCAAGGTACGCTCCGTACCGAGCGGCGGCGTTACGTACTTCCTCAATTGCAGTGAGAACGCTGAGGTTATACGCATCAACACTTGCCTGAAGCTGTTCCTGGGCCTCTATGTTGGCGTACCGACGTCCTAATCCGTCAAAAATTGTCCATGAAAGAGTGGGTGCAATTGAATATGTAAATGAGGGTCCGGTAAACAGATCACCGAAGCGGTGTGAGGATGTACCCACACTTCCGTTCAAGGTCAGACTGGGAAGATATTCACGGCGTGCAATTCCCAATGCCGCTGCAGAAGCATCTATCTGTTTCTCAGCCTGTACCACGTCCGGACGCCGGCGGAGTAAATCCAGAGGTACACCCAGTCCAACGGCCTGACGCCAGTCAGGAATGGGTTTCTTAAGCCAGACTCCCCCGGGGAGATCACCGCGGTCAACTCCGGTGAGAACACACAGCGCATTTATTGAAGACTGTATGGAGGACTCTAAAAGTGGTATCTGGGCTATGGTTGAATAATACATTGTGCGCGCCTGAGCCACATCAAGCTTGGAGGCAAGTCCGGATTCAAAACGCTCTACGGCTGTATTGACCACTCCCTCCTGACTCACGGCGTGTGTCTGTGCCACATGGAGTTGTTCTCGGGATGTCAGAAGTGAGAAATAAGTTGAAGCTACCTGTGCACGCAGGGATATCAGGACTGCACCATACTCAGCTGCTGAAACCTGAACCTGAGCTTTGTTCTGTCGTACCTGAGCAGTGATTTTTCCAAACACATCCACCTCCCAGCTCATTGAAACAGAGCCTGTAAAATAGTCTGCTGTTGAAGCAGAGCCCGGCACGTTTCCATTCATGCCGCTTCCACGCTCACGCGTCCAGCCCGCAGTGAGACCCAATTGGGGATAATAACTTGCACGGGCACGGCCAAGTTCTGCGCGCGCCATGGCTATACGGCGGGTGGCTCCTGCAAGTGAATAATTATTTTCCACAGCCATATTTATAAGGCTGTCAAGGGTGCTGTCTCCAAACCGAAGCCACCAGTCACCGTTGTCCTGAATGGATTGAGGAAGATAATCAGGCTGGCGCCACTGCTGAGGCACCGGAGCATCAAGCCAACGGCTCTCGCCTGTGTCCTGACTTTCAGCGTAAACGGGTGTTATACAACTGAGAGCCAGGACACAAAACCCAAATTTGCATAAGGATGAAATGAATCTCATAAATAATAATGCGTGAATCTGTTTAAAACTCCAACAAATAAATTTAATAAATTGTTACAATCTTAACATTATTTAACCACACACTTTTAGTGAAATAGCGGGAGTTTGAAGCCCGCTGTTGTTATTGCAATAAAGGAAGCAAAACAAGGCATCCCTTATCTTGTTGCCGAGTAGTGATACTGGACAGCAGGCTCTCATAAATAGTTGAAACGTGGAGAATGTCCCGGTTCAAGGACCGGGACATTCTTTGTTTTGTGCCCTGCCCTTTCACAGTCCTACAAACCTGAACTTCGGCTTTCAAGAACGCAATTGACCTTGCCCACCGGCAGCTTACCTTCCAGCTTAAGCGGAATACGCGCGGAATTGGCACTGATCCAGGCATCCATATCATCACTGGTTTTGGTACCACCTTTTGATGTGAAGGTAAATTTGATATGATATGCTGCCTGGGCATGACCGCCATCAGAAAGATTGACCACTCCCAGATACCGGATTGTAAGAGTCTCTTTCTGCTTTCCGGAAAAAATCTCAATCTGGTCAGATTGTCCGGGACGCCAGGACTCAAATGGAAGCGCCCTCATATAATAAAATGAGGTGAGCATGTCCAGTGCCCTGTTTTCGGCCTCCATATTGCGCTGTTCATCAATTTGTGGGATATCGTTTTTGATTACATTTCTTGTACAGCGGGCTTTTACCATGCCGGGAGTATTGTAATCATACAATACCACATCATGCTTGCGTTCAGAACCTTCATTGGCAATCTTTTCATAATACCGGGGAACAAGGCCGTCAACATCCATCCTTCCGATGAGTGTGTCCCTGACCTTGAAGATTCTGTCCGCCCATGGAGCGGAGTATGCAGTGAGCAGGCTGTGGTATGTGGAGCCGTCTCTTGTCAGGGACAGTGTGGCTGTTCCGGCCTGTTTGTTGATCAGCCCCCATTTGAACAATACCTTGTAACGCAGTGTCTCAGGCTGAAACTGCCGCTCTGTCAGACGCGCGGGTGTGCTTGCCCAGACTGTCAGGTTGAGGAATAATATAAATAGGAGGAGTAACTTGCGCATCATGACTCAACTGGTATCTTGATACAGAGCTTGCGGTGATTTCCCAGACCTATGCAAGGAGCGTGAGCATCCTCAGGGAAGAAAATTGCCAGCTGACCGGGTTTGACATGGAGGAGGCTGTGGGCTGCATCTCCCCAGAAAGCTATATCCTCATCTTCTTTATACGGTGTACGGACATGCTTGAGCTGAGACACAGGAGCCCAACCGATAATCTCCGTGCCCTTGAGGGGAACATGGATATCAATAAACTTTCTGTGGGCTTCCAGCGTACCGCTTTCACGCGGATGCAATGACGGTGTCTCAAACTTGACAATTATTCCGTTTTCAAGCTCCGTGCTGCCGGGTGTAAAATCTGCCGGATTAAAATTCCTGAGCCAGCGCAGAGCCTCACCGACAGGACGGCTCAGCGCATCATATCTTTCTGAATCAGTTATGAGTGAGAGTATCATGGTATTGAATAAATATCAAATTAAATCTGCGGGTGCGGTATCATCCGTCTCATCTTCAAAATGAAGCGGAAGTTCTGAGCGGCGGCTCTGTTCAATCCTGCGGTTACGCCAGCAGCGGCGGCACACGGCAACATAACGGTCATTGCCTCCAATCTCCACCTGGGCGCCCTCGTTCACAAAGTTTCCGGCCGCATCAATACGTGCGTTGACAATTGTCTTGTGCCCGCAGTTACAAGTGCTTTTTATTTCATCAATGGTATCAGCAATCTCAAACAGACGGCGGGAGCCCTCGAACAGGCGGCTCTTGAAGTCAGTGCGCAGGCCGTAACATACCACGTTGCTTCCCAGATCATCCACAATGCGTGAAAGCTGATCCACCTGCTCCTCTGTCAGGAACTGGGCTTCATCAATGAGATACCATTCCACAATGCGTCCCTCGGTGCGGTACATCTCACGGGCCATGCGGTATAGATTGGTATTCTGGTAAATCCACCGGCACTCACGCTCAATTCCAATGCGGGAACGGATAACATTTGCCTGCTCACGGGTGTCAATTACCGGCTTGAGGCACATGTAATCCACATGTCTCTCCTCAAAATTGTAAGCCTGAGTCAGCAGCATGGCCGTCTTGGCGGACCCCATGGTGCCGTATCTGAAGTATAGTTTGCCTTGTCTGTGCATTTCTGATTGATTTTGCTTACAAAGATACCAACTTTACTCCGAAGAGCAAAATGAGATTGTGTTAAATCGGAAAGTTTTCTTATATTTGTACCCGAAATGGAGAAAGAATCAAAAATTTATGTGGCGGGCCACCGTGGCATGGTGGGTTCTGCCATCCTCCGGCGCCTGCGCTCGGAGGGATACCATAATATTATAACGCGTTCTCATGCGGAGCTTGATCTGACGGACCAGAAGGCCGTTCAGCAGTTCTTTGATACTGAGCGCCCTGAATATGTTTTCCTCGCTGCCGCAAAGGTGGGAGGTATTGCTGCCAACGCCGCTCATCCGGCTGACTTCATGTATCAGAACATGATGCTTGAAATGAATGTCATCAACAGCGCATGGCGTTCCGGAGTAAAAAAACTTCAGTTTCTGGGGTCTTCATGCATTTACCCGCGCCTGGCTCCCCAGCCTATGCCTGAGAACTGCCTCCTTACCTCCTCTTTGGAAAGCACCAATGAGGCATATGCTCTTGCCAAGATTTCCGGCCTCAAGTACTGTGAGTATCTTAACCGTCAGTATGGAACGGATTTTATATCAGTCATGCCCACAAATCTTTATGGTCCCAATGACAATTACCATCCTGAGCACTCTCACGTACTTCCTGCATTGATCAGACGCTTTCATGAGGCAAAGGAAGCAGGAGTGAAATCTGTCACCTGCTGGGGTGACGGCTCTCCCCTGCGTGAGTTCCTTTATGTTGATGATCTTGCTGACCTGTGTGTTTTTCTCATGAATAATTACAGCGGGAACGAGACTGTCAATGCCGGAACCGGAAAGGAGATCTCAATCTGTGAACTTGCAGAGACCGTTGCCGAGGTTGTTGGTTTTACCGGTGAAATAAAATGGGACTCTACAAAGCCCAACGGCACTCCGCGTAAACTGCTTGACGTGAGCAAGGCCACTTCCTTAGGCTGGACTTATTCAACGGAGCTTAAAGAGGGAATACGTCTGGCTTACAATGATTTTCTCACCAATCCCATCCGGGCAGAAAGATAAACATCATGCAGATAATTATATTTTCCGGCGGTTCCGGTACACGTCTGTGGCCCCTGTCAAATGAAGCCCGTTCAAAGCAGTTTCTCCGTCTTCTTCCAGGGCCTGATGGCAAGCAGGAATCCATGATTCAGCGTGTGATCAGACAGATCAGGCACAGCGGTATTGAGGCAGAGATTACAGTTGCCACATCCGAGAGTCAGCGCGATTCTGTCTTTGCCCAGTTGGGTAACGAAGTTGATATTGTTACAGAGCCGGAGAGGCGCAAGACCTTCCCGGCCATCAGTCTGGCTGCCAGATACCTGAAGGATGTAAAAGGCTGTGGCACTGATGAAATAACAGTCATAATGCCCTGTGACCCTTACACCGGAATGGATTATTACCGGGTGATTTCCCGGCTGGCCAAGGCCGCTGCCGACGGTCGTGCAGAACTTATGCTTATGGGTATTGCCCCTACATATCCCTCTGCAAAATACGGATACGCATTACCCGGACAGCAGAAAGACGGCATCACAGAGGTCAAGAAATTCATTGAAAAGCCCAGTGCGGAGGAAGCTGAGAAACTCATTGACCGCGGCGCCATGTGGAACGGAGGTGTTTTTGCCTGCCGGCTCGGATACCTGGTGGATCTGGCTGACAAATATGTCGGGGATGATTCATTTGAAAAAGTCCGTGCACATTATAACCGTCTGCCTGTGATAAGTTTTGACTGTGAGGTTGTGGAAAAGGCAAGCTCAGTGGCCATGCTACCGTATTACGGACCATGGAAGGACCTGGGTACATGGAACACCCTCACTGATGAACTGGCTGTATGCACTTATGGAAACGTAACCACTGACGGCACCACAAACAACACTCACATTTTCAATGAGCTGGATATCCCCATGCTTTGCCTCGGCACGAGTAACCTTGTAATTGCGGCAAGTCCGGACGGAATTCTGGTAACAGAAAAATCAAAGAGTGAGAACATAAAGAAATTTTCAACCGAACTACAGCAGCGTCCCATGTACGAGGAACGCCGCTGGGGAGTTTACCGCGTTATTGACCACACTGAAGATGAGGACGGGCATTGCTCTCTGACCAAACGCCTCACCCTCACGCCCGGTGCATCAATCAGTTACCAGAAGCATGCTTGCCGTGATGAGGTATGGACTTTCATTGATGGTGAAGGAGAGATTGTTATTGACGGAGTACGTTCACCCGTACAACGCGGAAGCGTGGCTGTTATCAAAAAAGGACAGATGCATGCCCTGCGCGCCATTACTCCCCTGTCTTTCATTGAAGTGCAGAGCGGAAATCCCCTTGTTGAGTCGGATATTGAACGCTTCCCCTTTGAGTGGTAATCAGACAGGAAAACGGAAACGCTTAAGCGCCTGATTCAATACCTTTTCCCTGCCTCCAAGATAGCGGTCACACAGAGCGTGAAAGGCCGCTGTGTGATCCATGTGTGTAAGATGAGCCAGTTCATGACAGATTACAAATTCCCGCAATTCAATCGGTGCAAACATCAGAACCGGATTGAGGTTGATGATACGGCGGCTTGAACAACTGCCGTAACGCCCCTTTGCCCGGTGAATCTTGAACTGTGCCGGACTGGCACCGACACGCCGCGCACACTCCCACGCATAAGGAATCAGAATCTTCTTTGCCATATAAACTGCCACATTCAGCAAAAGGTCCTCCACAATAATCTGAGTTTCTGCTGAAGTGCTGTCATTCAGATACATTTCGTTGAGTTTTATATGATACAGAGAATAATCTCCCCTGCGTGCCATCATCACAGTACCGTAATCTGTTGACCGGTCAGGCTCAGTCAGAATCTCCACCGCAAATTCCGGAGCTTTCACTGACATGCCCGGGAGGAACCGCGCTTGCGGACGCAGAGCCAGAATTGCCTCCTTATTATTGCGCAGGAAGCTGAGTATTTCGTTCGGTGAATGGGATGGTGCAGTCAGATGCAACTCTCCGCTGCGCCAGCGTGCAACTATACGGCGGGATGTGCTCCGGAATTGCACATGCACTCGCCCAAAAGGCTGTACATCAATAATCATCAATACTCACCCCAGTGCAGTTTTTCACGGAGAGCGTCAGCAAACGAGCTGTCACTGCGCTGCAGAATGAGTGTACGGAAGGGCGCCCGGCTCAGGCTGAACTCTGTTCCTGTGGGCACAACATAAGAACGTCCGTCCAGTGTGATGCGTACGTTTTCCGAGCGTGAAGCCGTTCCTATTTTAATATGAGCGTTGCCGTCAACCACCATGGGGCGCATACTCAGTGAATGGGCAGCGATTGGAGAGAGCACAAGCACTTCAGCAGTTGGTTCAACAATAGGGCCTCCGACACTGAGATTATATGCAGTGCTTCCCGTAGGCGTTGAAATAAGCAGGCCGTCAGCCTTGTAGGAGCCGAGAGTATAACCATCCATCCGCACCTGAGCCTCAATCATTGAAGCGCTGTCCTGCTTGGAAATCACCACTTCGTTCAGGGCAAAAGGCCACGCATCTTCCGGAAGCTCATCTGACTTTACCTCCAGCAGCATCCGGCGTTCAACACGGAATTTGTCATCACTGAGCATGGACAGCAAGTCAGGAAGCTCCTGAATGTGGAGTGCGGTCAGATAACCTAAGTGACCGGTATTGACCCCCACAATGGGAGTGTTCTTGTTACCCACCCAGGCTGCTGTCCTCAGGAAAGTTCCGTCACCTCCCAGACTCACAGCAAGATCCGCTGTAAAATCATTACCGTCAATCACCTCAGATGCCGTATCGGCAGCCTGACGGGCACACTGACACAGATGGCGGTAAATCTTTCCGTGCATTATAATCTCTATATCTTTCTGCCTGAGTCCCAGGAGAAAGGAGGTGATATAATCCAGGTCAGAGCCCTGCTGGCGCTTGCTGCCGTAAACTGCAACTTTCATACATTCAAATATCTGATTAAGTTGGCAATGGGAGTTGCTATATCCGCATTATCTTCTTCACTGGCTGACACTTCCAGCACTGTATAACCATAACGTTCCAGGGAGCGGCTCACTGCGCGGTGATCCCGCAGGTCCACACGCAGGTCCACTGTCACAGGATATATATTGGATTCCGTATCCTCGGTTTCCATTTCCGAAGCCGGACCGGGGGTGCCGGAAGTTACATTCAGGTTCAACAGGTGAGCATTACAATCCTCAACCGCATGAGCTATTCTGGAGGCACTGTAATCCTCCCTGTGACAGCCCACAACAATTCGGCACCACTCTGCGGCGGCGGGGAATAAATATTCGTTCTGAGGAAAAATTGCTTGTTTTGCGTCCAAAATTTATTGATATTTTATTAATTCTGACTATTTTTGCACAAAGAATGGTCTTATCTTGTCCATTCCTTTAAAAAACAGGAGTACAAATATACAAAAAAACTCTGAAATCTGACTAATAATGACACATCTAAGTGTAAATATTAACAAAATTGCCACTCTCCGCAACGCCCGCGGCGAAAATAAACCGGATGTCGTGCGGACCGCACTGGATATAGAAGAATTCGGAGCGGACGGAATTACTGTTCATCCGCGCCCTGATGAAAGACATATCAAACGGTCCGATGTTCTGAAACTGAGGCCGCAGCTCCGGACCGAGTTCAATATTGAGGGCTATCCTTCAGAGGACTTCATTGACCTTGTTCTGAGTGTCCGCCCCACCCAGGTAACTCTGGTTCCGGATGCCCCGGATGCTCTGACTTCATCAGCTGGTTGGAACGTGAAGGACAACATGGAATTCCTCTCTGCCACTGTGGAACGCTTCAAGGAAGCCGGTATCAGGACTTCAATTTTCATTGACCCTGATACAGCTGCAGTTGAGGCAGCGGCACAAACCGGAGCGGACCGCGTGGAATTATATACAAAACCTTACGCTGACATGTATGACAGGAACCGGGAAGAAGCAATTGCTCCCTTTGTGGAAGCTGCCAAAGCGGCCCGCTCTCTTGGCCTGGGTGTCAATGCCGGGCATGACCTCAACCTGGACAACCTTGAATTCTTCAGCCGCAACATTCCCTGGCTCAGCGAGGTTTCTATCGGTCACGCACTCATATGCGACGCCTTGTATTTCGGCCTTGAAAAAACTGTGCGTTTGTACCGCCAGTGTCTCCACCCCTGATTAAAATAAAACATTTACAATCATAAACATTCTGTAAAAAACAATGGAAAACAGTGTAGAAACCATCAGTCTCTGGAATCTGTGCCTTCAGGGCGGATGGGCCATGGTGCCTCTGGCAGTACTTCTGCTGGCATGCATATATATATTCTTTGAAAGGGCTGCGGCCATCCTGCGTGCAAGCCGTGAGGATGAAAACTTCATGAACAGAATCCGCGGATACATCCATGAGGGAGAAACAGAGAGCGCCCTCAATCTCTGTCAGGCCACAGACACACCCATCGCACGCCTTATCGCCAAAGGTATAACACGTATTGGACGTCCCATGCCGGATGTGCTTACTGCCATTGAGAACACCGGTAATCTTGAGATTGCCAATCTGAGCCGCGGACTCCCCTGGCTCGCTACCATAGCGGCCGGTGCTCCCATGATTGGTTTCTTGGGAACTGTAATAGGCATGGTTCAGGCTTTCTATGCCATTGCCAGTGCAGGTAGTTCTGCCACTATAGATTCCTTTGCCTCCGGCATTTACGCAGCTCTGGTTACAACTGTGGCTGGTCTGATTGTGGGCATTGTTGCCATGTTTGCATATAACTATCTGGTGGCACGCATTAACAAACTGATGTACCGCCTGGAAGCGCGCAGCATGGATTTTATGGACCTTCTTAATGAACCCGCAGTCTGAGTTATGGCACTGAAAAGACAACAGGAAATGCTGGCCACTTTTTCCATGGCTTCCATGACGGACGTGGTTTTCCTGCTTCTGGTATTCTTTATGGTCACCAGCGCTTTCGTATTCCCCACTGCCCTGGAAATTGACCTTCCGCAGAGTACTCAGCAGACTCCGCTCAAGCCGGCCGTTCGCCTTTTTATTGATGCTGAAGGCCAATACTTTATCAGCAGGGATAATGCCGAGCCGGCTGCCGTTCCACAGGATTCTCTCATTGAAGTTCTCCGCGCGGCCGTTGAACCGGATACTTCAGCGGTAGCCGTTTACGCTGATGTGGAAGTCAAATATGGTAAGGTGGTTGAAGTGCTCAATGCCGGTGCCGAGAATTCCGTAAAGATGGTTCTGGCCACACGTCCCTCTGCACCTGATTCAGATAACAATACTGAAACTTCTGATGAACAGTAACAGAATAGCCATCATTGGAACAGCAATTGTCACTGCAATTATTATTGCAGTGCTTCTGCTGGGTCATCTGAGTTTTGACAGTTCTGCCATACCTCAGCCACCCCGCCCTGTCACACCACTGATGGAGCTTGAAGAGGAATATGTGGATATTCTCAATTCCCCCCTTCACGGTCCATCTGATCCGGCGGCTGCCAATGCTCCGGAGCGCTCTGACGGTGCCCGGGATGTTGGTAATCCGGATGGCACTGATCTTTCCAATGAGGGTATTGCAGCCCATACAACCAACACCGTATCAGAGCAAGCCTCCGCTGTTCAGCAGCGTCCGCGGCCAAACCGTCCCGCTGGTCCTTCTCAGGATGAGATTGAACGGGAAAGGGCTCGCCGGCGCGCTCAGCAGGGTGTGACGGATGCTTTTTCAGGTACGGGCAATGCTTCAGCTCAGGGCAATACGGATACCGGTCAGGCCGGTAATCCTGAGGGCACCGGAATTGATGTGAACGGCACGGGAAGCGGTGAAGTTGGCGGTGGTTGGAACATGCCGCATTACCGCAAAGTGCGTTCAACCATGACCGGCTCCATTATTCTCAGGGTTATCATTGATGCAGCCGGTAATCCGGTGCGCGTGGAGCAGACTGGAGGTGAAGCTCCGGCCGCTGCCAACAGCGCACTGGTAAATGCTTGTATCTCAGAAGTACGGGCTCACCGCTTCACACGCAACGACTCTACTCCCCCACCCCGCTCAACTGCCTCAATTATTTACCGTTTCAGATAATACTTCTCTACCTTAAATCAAAATCCTATATACCATGACCACTGAAGAATTCCGACGCAAAGTCAGCGAGGGTATTCCGGCTCAGATACCTGAGGCTCAGCCTTATGACACCTCGATGAGCCACGCACCCAAGCGCAAGAAAATACTGAGTGCTGAAGAGGAAAAACTGGCTCTTGCCAATGCCCTGCGGTATTTCCCGCCGGAACAGCACTCTGCCCTGCTGCCGGAATTTATTAAGGAGTTGCGGTCTCGGGGACGTATATACATGTACCGTTACCGTCCTGAGTATGAGATGTATGCTCGTCCTGTTACGGATTATCCCGCACGCTCTGCTCAGGCTGCGGCCATCATGATGATGATTCAGAACAATCTTGATCCGGCTGTTGCTCAGCATCCTCATGAACTGATTACTTACGGTGGAAACGGTGCTGTCTTCCAGAACTGGGCGCAGTACCGCCTCACAATGAAGTATCTCAGTGAGATGACGGATGAACAGACTCTGGTCATGTACTCCGGTCATCCGCTTGGGCTCTTCCCCTCTCATCCTGATGCTCCAAGGGTGGTGGTTACCAACGGCATGGTAATTCCCAATTATTCTTCCAAGGATGAATATGAGAAGTTCAACGCTTTGGGTGTGAGCCAGTACGGCCAGATGACCGCAGGGTCTTATATGTATATAGGTCCGCAGGGAATTGTTCACGGCACCACAATCACTGTGCTCAATGCAGGACGCCGTCAGGCCGGGTCTGACAATCTGGGTGGTATGCTCTTTGTCACCTCTGGTCTGGGAGGGATGAGCGGCGCTCAGCCTAAAGCGGGTAACATTGCAGGGCTCGTTTCCGTTACTGCGGAAATTAATCCGGAAGCGGTGCAGAAACGCTTCTCACAGGGATGGGTTGATGAGGTTTATGACAATCTTAACCAACTCATGGAGCGCATCGCAGAAGCCCGGGCTGCAAAAGAGGTTGTTTCCCTGGCTTATCAGGGAAATGTGGTGGATTTATGGGAACGCTTAGCAAAAGATGGTGTCAAGGTTGACCTCGGTTCTGACCAGACATCCCTGCACAATCCCTGGGCAGGAGGTTATTATCCTGCAGGACTGTCTTTTGAAGAGTCCAAACGCATGATGGCGGAGGAACCTGAAAAGTTCCGTCAGGCTGTGCAGGAATCTCTCCGCAGGCAGGTCAAAGCCATTAACACACTGGCAGACAGAGGCATGTACTTCTTTGATTATGGAAATGCCTTTCTGTTGGAAAGTTCCCGCGCAGGTGCTGAGGTTGTGAAAGAGGACGGCTCAATGCGTTATCCTTCTTATGTTCAGGACATTATGGGGCCGTTGTTCTTTGATTACGGATTCGGACCCTTCCGCTGGGTATGTGCATCCGGTCTGCCTGAGGATCTGGAACTTACTGACAAGCTTGCAGCCGAGGTTCTTGAGGATATGCTCAGGGAAGCCCCGGAAGAAATACATGGCCAGTTGGCTGACAACCTCCACTGGATCCGGGAAGCCGGACGTAACAAGCTGGTTGTTGGTTCTCAGGCCCGCATTTTATACGCTGACGCTGAGGGGCGCATGCGCATTGCATTGGCTTTCAACAAGGCTATTGCTGATGGTCGTCTCAAAGGTCCGGTTGTCCTGGGCCGTGACCATCATGATGTCAGCGGCACGGATTCTCCGTACAGGGAAACTTCCAATATTTATGACGGCTCCCGTTTCTGCGCCGATATGGCCGTGCAGAATGTTATAGGTGATTCTTTCCGCGGAGCCACCTGGGTGAGCCTCCATAACGGCGGTGGCGTTGGATGGGGTGAAGTTATTAACGGTGGTTTCGGAATGGTTCTGGATGGCAGTGAGGACGCTGACCGCAGAATTAAATCCATGCTTTTCTGGGATGTCTGCAATGGTATCAGTCGCCGCAGCTGGGCGCGTAATACCGGCGCTAATCATGCCATTGTGCGGGAGATGGAACGCAATCCCCTCCTGCAGGTGACAATGCCAAATTTTGCCGATGATGAACTGATTTCTAATGCCTTAAATCAACACCATAACCAATGAAACAGGACACACATTACATTTCACCTGAACGCCTGAGCCTCAAAGAGGTAGGACATATTCTGAAGAGCGGCATGCGCCTGGAGCTCTCAGAGAAAAGCAAACAGCTTATAATCCGCTGCCGTGAATATCTTGACCGTAAGATGGCGGAATGTTCCGCTCCTATTTACGGCATTAACACCGGTTTCGGTTCCTTGTGCAATATTTCAATCAGCAATGATGAACTTGGGCAGCTGCAGCGGAATCTTGTCATGTCCCACGCCTGCGGCACAGGCACGCCCGTCAAGCCTGAGATTGTAAAACTGATGCTCTTCCTCAAGGCTCAGAGTCTGAGTTACGGCAATTCGGGAGTTCAGCTCCTGACTGTGCAGCGTCTGTTGGATTTCTATAATGAGGACATCCTGCCCGTGGTTTATGAACAAGGCTCATTAGGGGCCTCCGGAGACCTTGCCCCGCTTGCCAATCTTTCATTAGCTCTCATTGGCCTGGGCAAGGTTCTGCACAAAGGTGAACTCAGAGATGCCGCTGAGGTTCTGGAAGAATACGGCTGGGAACCTATTTCCCTTCAGAGTAAGGAGGGTCTGGCCCT
>CAZNBD010000010.1:31893-43890 GCA_964571405.1 uncultured Bacteroides sp.
TTCCGCTGCATCCCTCAGGTGCACGGTGCTGTGTATGACACACTTGTAAATGTGGAGCGCATTATTGAGGATGAAATCAACAGTCCCACTGACAATCCCACAATCTTCCCTGAAGAAGACCTCATTGTTTCCGGCGGCAATTTCCACGGAGAGCCCATTGCACTGCCCATGGACTTTTTGACCATTGCGATATCCGAGTTGGCAAATATTTCAGAGAGAAGAACTTATAAACTGATTGCAGGTGTACGCGGCCTTCCTTCTTTCCTTGTTGCCCGTCCCGGTCTTAACAGCGGTTTTATGATTCTCCAGTACGCTGCAGCTTCAATTGTCAACCAGAACAAGGGGCTCTGCTGGCCTACAAGTTGCGATTCCATCCCATCATCCCAAGGCCAGGAAGACCATGTTTCCATGGGAGCCAACTCCGCCACTAAACTCCTCAAGGTGGTTGATAACTGCCGCAGAATCCTGGCAATTGAACTTATCAACGCCGCCCAGGCCCTTGACTTCCGCCGTCCGCTATACTCATCTCCCGCGGTGGAAGACTTCCACACTCGTTTCCGCTCTGTGGTACCTTTTATTGATGTGGATGCCGTGATGAGCCCGTATATTGAGGCGGCTGTCAACTTCCTTAAAACAGAATAATGGCAGTACTCTTATATAATGTATCGGCTCTGCACGGAATTACTCCGCATGGAACTCTGAAGCTCCGTAAATCCGATCTGGAGGATGATTTCAGGTTTATCCCTGACGCCTTTATTATTATAGGTGATGACGGGTACATTGATGCCTTTGGCAAAATGTCTGAGCTCCCGCAGCTTTCAGAGAACATGGAACGGATTGACTGCAGCGGAAGAATTGTTTTACCGGCTTTCTGTGATTCACACACGCATCTTGTTTACGCCGGCAGCCGCCACGGTGAATTTGTTGACAAAATCAACGGTCTGAGTTATGAACAGATTGCGGCACGCGGTGGCGGTATTCTCAACAGTGCTGATGTCCTGGCTGCAACTTCTGAGGATGAGCTTTTCAATCAGAGCCTTTCCCGCATCAATGAGATTATGCTCAAAGGCACTGCGGCTGTGGAAATCAAATCCGGTTACGGACTGAGTACATCCTCAGAAATCAAGATGCTCAGGGTTATAGCCCGTCTGGCAGAGGCCTCTCCGCTTTCAGTACGCGCCACTTTCCTGGGCGCCCACGCAGTTGGCCGGGAATTCAAAGGTGATACTGAGGCATATGTCCGCATGCTCATAAGCCAAATGCTCCCTGCCGTGGCTGCTGAAGGTATTGCGGAGTTTGTGGACGTTTTCTGTGACAGAGGTTTCTTCTCACCTGAGCAGACAGAACGCATTCTTTCTGCGGCGGCCAAGTTTGGAATGAGGCCCAAAATTCATGCCAATGAACTGGATGTATCAGGAGGCGTTCAGGTGGGAGTGAAAGCGGGAGCGGTCTCTGTTGACCATCTGGAACGTATTACAGATGTGGAAATTGAGCTCTTACGCAATTCTGAAACCATTGCCACCATGCTTCCCGGAGCCTCTTTCTTCCTGGGTATGCCCTATGCGCCGGCTCGGAATGCCATGGATGCGGGTGTCACTGTGGCTTTAGCCAGTGATTTCAATCCCGGTTCCTCTCCCTCTGGTGATATGCGCATGGTGTGGGCTCTGGGATGCATCAAGATGAAACTCAACCCGGTGGAGGCTCTGGCGGCATGTACGGTCAACGGCGCTGCTGCAATGGATCTGCCGGAACATTTCCGTGGTATTGATGCGGGAAAATGGGCAAATCTGATTATCACCCGCCCCCTCCCTGCTCTTGAGAGTATTCCATATGCGTACACTTCGCCCTGGATTGAGCACTTTTTTATCAGGGGGCGTAAGATTTTCTGAAATACCAAAAAGTTCTTAAAATATGAAATCAATCACACTCAGCGCCTTGCTCATTACTGCTTTGAGCATGAGCGCACAAACCGGATGGCTGAGGAACACGGCCATGAGCCCGGACGGTCAGCAGATTGCCTTTACCTTCAAAGGCAATATCTACACTGTCCCCGCTTCCGGTGGCCAGGCCCGGCAGATTACTTCCCAGTCATATAATACTGCGCCCTTCTACAGTCCGGACGGTTCAAAAATTGCATTCACAAGTTACCGCAACGGTTCCGCTGACGTATTTGTGGTCAATGCTGCGGGTGGTACTCCTGTACGTCTGACCACTCACAGCGGCACGGAAAATGTGCGCGGTTGGCTCAATGACAGCACCGTTATTTTTGAGGCTGACATCATGCCGGCGCAGAATGATCTCAACGCTCCGTTCTTCCGTCAGATATATACAGTCCCAACTTCTGCAGGCAAGCGCCCCACCCAGCTGGCTTCCCTGCCCATGACTGCCCTCAGCGTGCGTCCTGACGGAACCATCGTGTTTGAGAACAAGAAGACTTATGAGAATGCTTGGCGCAAGCATGAGCACTCAGCCGGAACTCCTGATATCTGGATGCGTGACAGCGCAGGCCATTATACCGCTCTGCAGCAGGCTCCCACTGCCCTGCGCACACCAGTATGGATGGGTACTGACCGTTATGCTTTCACCTCTGAGGAAGGCGGCTCCCTCAATGTTTTCAGCGCCGCGCTTGGTGATACAACTCTGACCGCTTTGACATCCTTTACTGAGCACCCGGTCCGCTTTCTCACCGGAGCTGCAGACGGTTCAAAACTGGCATTCAGTTATGACGGAGATATTTACACCTTGATTCCCGGGCAGGAACCGGTCAAAGTGGAGGTGCAGATTTCCGGAGATGATTATGATGCGGACCATGTCCGTCGTTACGTTTCTTCCGGAGCTCAAAGTATGGCTGTCAACCGTGCCGGTGATGAAGTGGCTTTCACTGTTCGCGGTGATCTATACGTTACTTCTGTCAAATATGAGACAACCCGCCGCATAACGGACACACCCGGACAGGAAAGATGCATGGACTTCGGACCCGGCGGAAAGGTTCTGGTTTATGACAGCGAGCGAGACGGCAAGTGGAACCTCTATCTTGCACGTATCAGCGAGGATGACCGTGGATTTGCTTACGCTCCGGTGGTGACTGAGGAATTGCTTTACAGCTCTGACAAGCCCGCTCAGCAGCCCGTCTTCAGCCCTGACGGAAAGAAGGTTGCATTCCTTGAAGACCGTTCTACAATCCGTGTCATCGACGTTATTACGGGCCAGGTTAACACTGCCCTTGACGGTCAGTATAATTATTCATATTCTGACGGCGATATTTCTTTCACATGGAGTCCGGACAGCAAGTGGCTCCTGACGGATTATATCGGTACTGGCGGCTGGAACAACACAGACATTGCTCTGGTCAAGGCCGACGGAAGCAAGGTGGTGGACCTCACTGAAAGCGGTTACTCTGACAGTGATCCTCACTGGGTATTGGGCGGTAAAGGCATTACTTACTCCACCGGGCGTTTCGGTTATAAGAGCCACGGCAGCTGGGGTAATGAGGAGGATGTTATGCTCATGGTTCTGGATGCGGAAACATGGGACAAGTTCAACCGCACCGAGGAGGAAGCCGCTCTCGCTGAAGAAGATGAGGATGATGCTGAGGAAGAAACCCCGGCTGTACGTCCACGCCGCCGCAGAGGCGCTGCTCCTGAGCCGGAACCTGACCCGTTTGACCTGGACGGACGTCGTTACCGCACTCGCCGCCTCACTCCCCGCTCCTCTCACATGGGCGACTATTTCCTGTCTCCCGAGGGTGACAAGCTCTTTTATCTCGCCCGCGCCACTGAGGGCGGTTACAGACTTTATCAGCATGATATCCGTGAGGATGAGACTTCAGTATTGGCCGCAGGGCTGCGCGGTGGTTTTGTACCTGATTCCGTTGGTGAGAATCTTTTCTTTATCACTTCTTCCGGAATGAAGAAACTCTCTCTCAGTGACGGGGATACTGAAGATATTGAATTTGATGCCATTTATGACCGTCATCCCTCGCTGGAGCGTGAATACATTTTTGACCATGCCGTTTCCCTCATCAAAGACAAATTCTATGACAGCAATCTCCACGGAGTGGACTGGGACGCATACGCCGAACATTACCGCAGCTTCCTGCCTTACATCAACAACCGTCCCGACTTTGCCATCCTGCTGAGCGAACTGCTCGGTGAGCTGAACGCCTCCCACACCGGAGCTTCCGGCGGATATAGTTCACCCGGCATGTCCACTGCTTCTCTTGGCGCATATTTCGACCCCGAATACAATGGTGAAGGCCTCCGGGTGCTCGGCATTCTTCCCCGCGGTCCCCTGAGCACACATCAGGCAGGAATCGTTCCCGGTGACGTCATCCTGGCCATTGACGGCGATACCATTGCCGCCGGTGCGGATTACTTCCCCATGCTTGATGACAAGGCAGACCGCCGTACACGTCTGACTGTGCGCAAGGCCGACGGGACTGTCAAGACAGTGACTGTCAAGCCGATTGATGACCACGACCCTCTCCTTTACCGCGCATGGGTGGAACACAACCAGGCTCTGGTTGACAGCCTTTCAGGCGGCCGCCTGGCTTACATACACATTGAAGGCATGGACGCTCCCAGCTTCAGCACTGCATATGATGAACTGCTGGGTAAGTACCGTAACCGTGAGGCTGCCATTGTGGATACACGCTTCAACGGTGGCGGCTGGCTCCATAATGACGTGGCTCTCCTGCTCTCCGGCCGTGCATACGCCACATTCGCGCCCCGCGGCCAGTATGTTGGTACTGAACCTTACTCACAGTGGACAAAACCCTCTGTAATGCTGGTCAACGAGGCCAATTACTCGGATGCTTACGGAACACCTTACACTTACCAGACCCTGGGAATCGGTGACCTGGTAGGCGCTCCTGTCCCCGGAACCATGACTGCCGTATGGTGGGAATCTCAGATAGATCCTTACCTGGTATTCGGAATTCCTCAGGTCACGACCCTTGGCCTTGACGGAAAGCCCCTGGAGAACAAGCAGCTGCAGCCTGAAGTGGAAGTCTATAACACACCTGCTGAAATAACATCAGGAAACGACCTCCAGATACAGGCAGCCGTCCGCACCCTCCTCAACAAACTTGACGCTGCAGAATAAAGAAAAAGTCCCCTCACAGCTCAGCCCAAGCTGTGAGGGGACTTGTTTTTGGAAAGTTGGTGTTAAATGGATACGGGAGCGGTGTTAAAAGTGTTAAATGCGATTTTTTTTGAGAAAAAATCACAATAAACAGTGCATCTTTACGATATATGTATTATTTTTGCAAAATAAAAGCGATATAACCAATATATACACGGTATCTTACAGTTGTGATGAAGCAATTATTTTTGTTTGCACTTTCCATCTTCTGTGTCCTTTTCGCTTTTGGTCAAACTCATGAAGATTCGGTAAAAGTGTATTTTCACATAGGCCAGTGGCAGTTTGATTCTGCCCTTGATGGCAATGGGGAGTCAATGGATAAATTCATTGACAGGGTAAATGCGGCCTCTCAGGCTCAGTCCCTCTCCCGCATTGTCATCCGCTCTTTTGCTTCTCCTGAAGGTGCTGTAAGACTCAACCGCCGTCTCTCTGAAAGACGCGGTGCCACCATCGCCTCTCTCATTCAGGAAAGAACAGGCCTGGGACAGGAGTATTTTGAGATTATTCCTGAAGGTGAAGCCTGGGATGAACTCCGTCAGGCTGTTGCTGCCGACTCCCGCGTGCCTTACCGTGACGCTGTCCTCAATATTCTTGACAATACCCCGGTCAAGATCTTGGATTCAAGAGGAAATCTGATTGGTTCCCGCAAACAGCAGCTGATGGACCTGCGCGGCGGCCGTCCATGGATCTGGATGCAGGAAAATATATTCCCGCAACTGCGTAATGCGGTGTCCGTTGCCGCCCTCATAGCCCCCCCCTATT
The DNA here is from genome assembly GCA_964571405.1 of uncultured Bacteroides sp. Classification (GTDB taxonomy): domain Bacteria; phylum Bacteroidota; class Bacteroidia; order Bacteroidales; family Muribaculaceae; genus CAG-873. The sequence continues at coordinate 37,798 of CAZNBD010000010.1, forward strand.
GCAATAGCTTAAATTCCAGCGAGTTAGAAACCCAAAATTGCACTGATTCAATCTGTGAGGCTGAGCAGGCTAAGCAGAAAAATATCAGTGAAGACTTGTGTGAGACTCCCTGCAATGGCAATGACTCCATTTGCTGCGTTGATTCCCCCGCGTGTCAGGATGTTGATATCTGCGTTGAGAAGGAAGATACGGAAACCATCCAGGCTCTGGCTCTCAAAACCAATTTGCTTTATTATGGCATTCTCATGCCCAACCTTGAGCTGGAATGGCTTATCAACAAGTACTGGTCAATTGCCGTTGAAGGCAATGTGGCATGGTGGGGAAGTTACAAGCGTGACAAGAGTTACCGTCTGGCACTGATAGACGGAGAAGTACGCCGCTGGATCAAACCCCGCGCGCACTGGCACGGCATGTATGTTGGCGTGATGGCCGGAGGCGGTTGGTATGACCTGCTCAGAAATTCCCCCGGTTACCGCGGAGAGGGTTTTATGGCCGGTGTAACTTTTGGATACATGTGGCCCATCAGGCACAATCTGTCACTTGAGGCAGGTATCGGTGCCGGATATATGCATACTCAATACAAGGAATACGAACCCATTGACGGACACCATGTTTACCAGCGCACCAAGGATTTGAATTACTTTGGTCCGCTCAAACTGAAGTTCTCTATTGCCTGGCGTTTCCTTGATGTCAAAAAGAATAAAATCACAGTTCCGGCATTATGAAGTGTTTCAGATATAATATTATAGCTGTACTGCTGATGCTGCCCCTGCTGGTTTCCTGCCGCCAGGAACTGTGTTACGACCATTACCCTGTCCTGAACGTGAATTTCACATGGGAGCAGGAATGGGAACGTGACTACGGTCACCACCATGCCGACAACTGGGACCATAATTATTTCGGTTGCCATTATGATGATCTGCGCCCCGGAACTTCCGAGTGGATCAACATGATCAGTTACTATGATGACGGGCGTCACACTGAAGGATTTGTCTCTCCTGACGGCAAGAGCTTCATTGTGGAGGCCGGAGAAAAGCGCTCTATTCTGCTTTACAACGGTGACACTGAGTATATTGTACTCTCAGATGTGGCTTCACTGAATGATGCGCGCGCCACAGCCACACCCCGTTCCCGTGCAGCCGCATACCTTGCAGCCATGCAGGAGATACACGGCACATCTCGTACCACAAACCCGCCGGACGTTCTCTATGCCTCTTATATTGAAAACGTTCCCGGGCTTGAAAACCATGAATCCCACACCATGCCCATCAACATGCAGCCTCTGGTTTACACATATCATGTCAACTTTGAATTTGAATATGGCATTGAGCATGTGGCACTGGCCCGCGGTGCATTGGGCGGCATGGCTGAGTCTGTATTCCTCCGCACGGGTGTTACCTCTGAACAGACTTCCATCATTCTGTTTGACTGTGAAGTGTCGTCCAACATCTGCCGTGCACAGGTACGTTCCTTTGGTGTTCCGGGCTTCCCGGATACATATTACGTACGTGCTGAAGGTGAGACCATGAACCGTCCCGGCTCCCTCACCCTGGAGGTTATGATGCGAAACGGTAAGACCCTTGAATTCAGTTATGATATCACTGACCAACTTGAGAAGCAGCCACGCGGCGGTGTGATCAAGATAAGCGGTCTCAAAATTGAAGACGAGCAGGCTCAGGGTACAGCCGGTTTTGATATTGATGTCAATGGCTGGAATGACCCGGGTGAGATAATTGACATTCCAATGGGTTCTCAACCCGGAGCAAAGTAAAAAATAATTGAAATAAATCAAATAATTAATTAATAATCACTTAATCATTCACATTAATTTTCTACAAAATGAAAAGAAAATTGTTCTATTTCGCAGTAAGTGCACTTGCCCTGTCAGCTTGTACTTCTGAGGGCGTGGTGGAAGATGCAGTCCAGAACCGCAATGTCATCGGTTTTGAGAACGTAGTGACCAAACCTTCACGTGCAACAGACCTCACCGGTGCAACACTCAATCACTTCAACGTGTTTGGTTATTACACCGCTGATGGTTCTACAACTGCTCACCAGGTATTTGATGACGTTGATGTTACCCTGGCAGAAGGCGCTACCGAATGGTCTTATATCACTGCTACAACTCCTGCCCGTTACTGGGTTCCCGGCGCAACTTACCGTTTCTTTGGTTACAGCTGCGGTAACGCTGCCTTGGCTGCCGCTAATGGTGCTCTGAGCTTTGCTTACAATGATGCCACTGAAGCTAACCGTGTTCTGTCTATCTCTAACTACATTTGCGACGCTACCAATCAGGCTGACCTGATCTACGCTGCAAGCGGTGACATTGAAGCCAAGAAAGATAACAACAACCTCGTTCAGTTCAAGTTTGACCACCTCCTGTCCAAGGTTTCTACTCAGTTCACAAGCACTCTTCCTGAAGAGTACACTGTTGAAATCTCTGATGTAAAGATTGAAGGCTTCCGCAACAAGGGTGATTACAGCCCCCTCACAGACTGGGCCAATCAGACCGCTACTGCTGCCACTGCTATTGCTCTTCCCTTTGAAGGTGTTAACACTGTAAACGCAGAAGATGAAGCTGCTACCGCCACTGAAGCTGTATATGTACTTCCCTGCAAGTATGACAAGGATGCAACAGCAACAGAAGCAGAGCCCAATGCTGTTAAACTCACTTTCTCTGTTGTTCTCAAAAACAATGGTGAAGAAGTTTACACAACAAATTGCACCGGTACATTCAATCCCGAATGGAAAACAGGTTACTCATACATTTACAATGTTGAGCTCAGCGGTGACGCCCTCAACCTTGAAGTTATTGCCTTCGGTGTTGAAGTTGACGTAAATGGCTTTACCTCTGAAACTGAAGGAACCATTGAACTTGACAAGGAAGAAGTTGAAAACGACTAATTTCCGCTCCTGAATCTCATCTATTCATACAGGTTGCGCCGTTCCTCAGGCGAACGGCGCAACCTCCTCTCCCTCACCTCTCCCTCCTCAAACACTCAATATTCTCCTCCTCTTAAACACCCGATAAACCAATCCGATGATATTACGCAGACTTAAATATATGATTCTTGCACCGGCCGCCCTGTGGTGGTTGGCGTCTTGTCAGTCTGGTAATGATGAACCTGCTCTTGATCAAACCGACTCCCGGATTGATTTTACAACTGAAGTCAGTTCCCGTGGTGAGATTTTCACCGGCAGTAACATCACCAATCGTCCTTTCCTCGTTTTCGGTGAGATGCGCCTCATAAACGCCTCTGCCGATAACGATTATATAAAAATATTTGACGGCACAAAAGTCGAATACAATAAGTCAGCCGGAAAATGGCTTTACGATGGTACCGGTTTCTGGTTCCCAAATTTCCAACACACATTTGCAGCCGTTTATCCGGAAAAAAATGTTTGTATCAGGAATAAAACTTTTGAAAATAATAGTTTAAAATTATCATATACACAGGCTTCCAATTATGCTTCAGCAGAAGACCTGCTCGTAGCTACTCACCGCCGAAACTATACGGGAGGTAAAGCAGAGATTGTAAAATTTGAATTTGCTCATATCCTCTCCAACGTCAACATCCAGGTTTCTTACAGAGGTCCTTCATACGGGCCATCCAGTATTACGGTAACCCATTTGACTTTTAATGAATTTCCGACATCAGCAACATTTACCATCAAGCCGGCGCCTCTGACCGGAGGAAGCCAAATGACTTCTGACTGGGTTTATGAAGAAGATACATATATGGGCTGGTCTCTGAACAACACAGGGACTCTTTATATTCCTTTCAAGAACAAAAAGGCGGTACAGACCAACGGGGAAGCTGTACAGCTTTTCTCAAGCAGCGATCCTCTTATTGTGCTGCCCAATCCCGACGAGTCGGCTGACCCCATTGAACTTGAACTCTCATATACCACAAATACGGGCGAAGAAAAAACCGCTTACGCCACCCTGCCCATAAACTGGAATCCCGGTTCTTCCCTGAATCTTTCATTGGAAATTATCAATGATAATATTCAGTTCTCTTACGATATTGAAGACTGGGAAGTCGGAGCCAATACAAACACCACTGTACCCAGGAAATAAATCCCTCGGAAATGAAAATTACAATAAAACAAACATACCTGTTCCTGCTCTCAGCCATTGCGCTTGCGTCCTGCTCCCAGCAAGATATGCCGGGAGGCCCGGATGCCGGTGACAGTCAGATTGTTTTCCGTACATCACTCCCCGAGGTTGTCAGCCGTGCACAGATCATCAACAAGCAATCAATGCCGTACTTTTATGTCACCGGCTTTGATTTTAATGATAACACCCGGGTTGAGAATGGTGTGATGGAACCCCTCTTTGATAATGAAATAATCAATGTAAGTCCGGAAGAGGAAGAATTTATTTCCCCGTACTGCTGCTGGCCAGATAAATCCAAGACAGATGATGTGGTCTCTTTCCTGGCCTTCTATCCCGGTCCGTCAGATATCTCCGGAGCGCAGTTGGTCAACACTTCAACTGCTTCTGCATTAAATTACACCCTGACAGGTTTCAGTGTAAACAAGGAAATTGCCGGTCAGGTTGATTTTGTCACAGCCTATACCACAGGAACCAGGACTGAAAATCTCGTCCCTGGTGTTCATCTTAATTTTCTCCATCAGCTCAGCAGAATAGAAATCAAGGCATGCGGAGCCAACGCCAGCGCGGACATTGAGATTGCCGGCGTACGCATAGGAGGCGTCGGTGTCGGGGATTCATTTGATTTCAAACTCAGTGAAAAGACCGGAGAATGGTCCGGCCACCCCACTCTCGGTGTTGTTGAGTACATATATGATCAGGGAGATAAGATTTTAACCTGCGGCAGAAACCACCCTGTGGATATTGACGATGCATTTTCAATCATGGGTAACCCTCTTGATGAAAAGAACGATAACTGCGCCATGCTCATCCCCGGAACATACACCCAGTGGAATTATGTCAATGACAGCAAAAACAACGCTAACGGAATGTACATCAGCGTACTGCTCAGAGTAACGGACGCCTCTCCCACAGCAGGTGTAAGTCCTGTTGAAACACAGCGTTATCCTTACCGTGACTTGAGCCAGGGAGCTGATGCCCTTGACATTCCCCGTGAGTATCTTGCTGTTAAGAAAGAGTCAAACAAGGTTTCCTGCCGCCTCTTCCTTGATAACGGTGTGTATTACACCAATCAGAGCTGCACAGAGGAATACACTCACCCTGAAGATGAAGAAATCAAGGAATTCAGCTGGGCTTCCGTTCCCGTAAGCGGAAACTGGGAAACTGGGAAGATTTATACTTACACCCTTGATTATTCATATGGTGTTGGCGTTCATGACCCGGAAACCACCACAAGCTCCCCCGCCGCAGGTGACCCCATTTTCAGTGATCATGTGCCTTACAATGTCACAGTCAGAAAATGGTCTGATCCGATTAATAGCGGATGGATTGTTCCGGGTTCTTAATTGAAAAAATTTGCGCAGGCTCTTGCATGTGCGCAGAAAAATGAGTACTTTTGCAGTGCTTTTGAGCATATCCCGTGTGATGGGAAATTAGGAAGCAATCTTAATTTTTAGTAACACAAACACTTAACAACAAAATGAAAGTTTACGAACTTAAGGCAACTCCCCGCACTGAGCTGGGTAAGAAAGCCACCAAGGCACTCCGTGCCAACAACCAGATCCCCGTTGTCCTCAATGGCGGCGCTGTTATCACCCTCCCCTACTCCGGCACTCTCAAAGAAGGTGAGAAAATTGTAGAAATCGGTAACGGCAAGGGCCTGATCACAACTGACCTCACAGTTGACAACGATGCAGTACGCAAGCTGGTTTACACTCCTGACATCTTTGCCATTGAGCTTGATGTTCACGGAAAAAAACGTATGGCAGTGCTGAAAGATATCCAGTTCCACCCCGTTAAGGACACCATCCTTCACATGGACCTTCTGGAAGTATTCCCTGAAAAGCCCGTGGTAATGGAAGTTCCTGTTAAGATTGAAGGTCACGCTGAAGGTGTTAAGGCCGGTGGTAAGCTGACTCTCTCGATGAAGAAACTGAAAGTTCGCGCTCCTTACACCGCAATTCCTGAACGCCTCG
>CAZNBD010000011.1:0-21242 GCA_964571405.1 uncultured Bacteroides sp.
ATCTCTTACCAAGAGATAATTAAATTTAGTGTCGTATCTTTTATATCTGCGGTGGGCGGATATAAAAATAAGAAGGACCTTGCAGGGTGTCTGCAGGGTCCTTCTTATTTTTGGTTATTGGTGCTTTACGCTGTGCGGGCAATTTTGTTGGCCATGGCGACTGCTTTACTTATATGATCGCATATATGGTCGTTACCGATGAGGCGGTCTATGCCGGCATGTTCAAGTGATTGTCTCACATTGGGTCTTACTCCAGAGAGTACCACATGCACGCCGTCATCCTGTGATGATTTGATCAGGATTTCAAGGTTGTGGATTGCCGTTGCGTCTATGAATGCTACTTTACGCATGCGCAGGATGCGCACAATGGGCTTGGTTCCGCCGATGGTGCTCCTCATTATTTCCTCAAACTTGGTGGCTATTCCAAAGAAGAACGGTCCGTCAATTTCATAAACACTTACACCGTGGGCCACATCAAGAACTTCATGGTTTGACATGTCTGTATCTTCTGCCACATCCAGCTGTTCGGAGTAAACTTTTATCTGAGTGTTCTCCATTACACGGCGCAGGAAGAGAACTATTGCAAGGAGGAGGCCGATTTCTATGGCGATTGTGAGGTCAAATATTACTGTGAGCAGGAAGGTGACTATCAGAACTGAAATGTCACTTTTGGGCGCATGAAATATTCCGATTATGGTGCGCCATCCACTCATGTTATATGCAACAACCATCAGCACTGCTGCCAAACATGCTAAGGGTACATAATTAATCAGCGGCATTGCAAACAGGAATATCAGCAGGAGAACAACTGCATGCACCACACCGGCAACAGGGGTTCGTCCACCGTTGGTGATATTTGTCATTGTGCGGGCTATGGCACCTGTAACAGGTATTCCACCGAAGAACGGTACTGTGATATTGGCAAGTCCCTGCCCGATGAGTTCGGTATTGCTGTTGGTGCGGTTGCCGGTCACACCGTCTGCCACTGTAGCACTCAGCAGACTTTCAATTGCTCCCAGCACGGCGATGGTGAAAGCTGAAGGAAGCAGCAGGTTAATAGTGGCCATGTTGAGAGTAAATCCGTGCGGAGAAGGGATATCCGTAGGCATGGATCCGAAGCGGTCTCCAATGGTTTCTATCGTGTACCACGGACAGTAAATGCTCATAAAATAACTTACGGCAGTCACGACTACTATAGCTATCAGAGCTCCCGGCATCTTCTTTGAAATGCGGGGTGTGACGATGATGATTCCGAGGGATACCAGGGAGGTCAGCAGGGTAGTGATTGATATGTTTCCAAAGTTGGAATAATACATTCCCCATTTGGGGATGAACTGCCCCGGGATATCACGGAGTCCGAGTCCGAAGAAATCATTTATCTGAGTGGAGAAGATTGTCAGTGCGATACCGGCCGTGAACCCCACCACAATGGGATAAGGAATAAACTTGATTACGGTTCCAAGGCGGAAAAGGCCCATCAGTACCAGAATTACACCTGCCATCAATGTGGCTATGGCCAGACCGTGCAGTCCGAACTGAGCTATTATGTTATATACTATTACGATGAACGCACCGGTGGGGCCGCCAATCTGTACAGAGTTGCCTCCGAAGGCGCTTACCATAAAGCCTCCGATTATGGCTGTGATCAGACCAATTGTAGGACTCACACCGGAAGCAATACCGAAAGCAATGGCCAGGGGAAGGGCAACAATCCCAACCACAATTCCGGCCGTGAGGTCCGACTTGAGTTTTTCTGTGTTGTAATGTTTTAGACTTGCCCACAATTTGGGGCGGAAGTCAGGCATCAAGGTGTCTTTTACGGCACTTGAAGCAGAGACACTATTTAACGACATTCAATAAATAATTGTACCTTGTATTGGAATATAAAATTTCAGTGCAAAGTTAACAATTATTTATTTAACAGGATGAAAATTTGCTGAAAAATTATGTTGTTCAGCATAAAAACTCGCGTTTCACTTCATCCAAATCCTCAACAACTACCAGTTAAAGGAGAATGACGCTGCTTCCAGCTGACCTTTAACCGGAGGTTTCAACTTTCTCAGAGTGATGCTTCCGGTATGGACCTGGGGAAAACGCCACATTATGGAAGAGTAAATCCTGCACACCACCTTTTCAAGCAGTTTGGACGGCTGAGCCATTTCACTGCGGATGATATCCACCACTTCAGCATAATTGATGGATGCGTCCAGGCGGTCTGAAAGCATGGCTTGAGTGGCATCAAATGTCAGAGCCACCGACACCTCAAACTCATTGCCCACCAGGGTTTCCTGAGGCATCACTCCGTGATTGGCATAAATCCTCAAGCGTTCTACTTTAACTGTGCCTATGTATCGCGGACCCATTCTTCAAAAAATCAGGATTTGTATTTTTTATAACGTTTCTTTTTCCCGGGAGTTTCTTGTCTGGAAGCACTGGCACGTCCTTTCGGGGGCAGCCCCAGAGTGTTGATGTTGCGTGGAGGATTCTTTTCATCAACCACAACAAAATCAAGCTGCTTTTTTGGTACATCCGCACGAGCAACCTGTACCTTGATCTTGTCTCCCAGGCGGTAACGTGTCCCTGTTTTGCGGCCAATCAGACAATAGTTCTTGGGATCAAACTCGTAATAGTCATCCGCCAGGTCACGAACAGGAACAAGGCCCTCGCATTTGTTTTCATCAAGCTCAACATAAAGACCCCACTCCGTAACTCCTGAAATTACGCCATCAAATACCTCACCCAAGTGATCGGCCATATACTCAACCTGCTTGTACTTTATGGACGCGCGTTCAGCATTGGCAGCCAGCATCTCCATGTCAGAGGAGTGTTTACACTCTTCTTCCAGTTTCTCAAGATTGACAGAGCGTCCGCCGGCAAGATATTTTTCAAGCAGACGGTGAACCATCATATCCGGATAACGGCGGATGGGGGAGGTGAAATGTGTATAATAATCAAATCCCAGGCCATAGTGTCCGATATTCTCGGTTGTATAAATAGCCTTTGCCATAGAGCGTATGGCCAAAGTGGAAAGGAGATTCTCCTCACCTTTGCCCTTAATTTCCGCCAGCATCTTGTTTATTGAGCGGTTGATTTCGGAGGGTTCTCCTGAAATTTTGATCTTATGCCCGAATGCACGTGAAATCTCAGCAAGATTAGCCAGTCGTTCCTGATCAGGGAGATCATGAACACGGTAAACGAATGCCTTGGCTTTCTTGTTCTTGGCAACCTTGCCGATTGTGGACGCCACGGTTTTGTTGGCAAGCAGCATGAATTCCTCAATAAGCTTATTGGCATCCTTACTTTCCTTGAAGAACACTGCCACCGGATGACCGTTTTCATCAATCTCAAAACGGACTTCAGCACGGTCAAAGTCCATTGAACCATGCTCATACCTTTCCTTACGCAGAATCTTGGCAAGGCGGTCAAGCGTAAGTATTTCTTCAGCATAATCACCCTTGCCTGTTTCAATAACATTCTGTGCTTCCTCGTAAGTGAAACGGCGGTCACTGCGGATTACAGTGCGGGCAATCCTTGAGTTGACAATCTTACCCTCCGGAGTAATTTCAAAGATGCAGGAGAATGTAAGCTTATCCTCATTGGGACGCAGGGAGCAAATGCCGTTTGACAGATGCTCGGGTAACATCGGTACCACACGGTCTACAAGATAAACACTTGTGGCTCTCTCACTTGCCTCGCGGTCAATGATGGAATCCGGGCGGACGTAATGTGTAACGTCTGCAATATGAACACCCACCTCAAAATTGCCGTTGGGCAGCTTGCGGATTGAAAGAGCATCATCAAAGTCCTTGGCGTCACGCGGGTCGATTGTGAAGGTTGTGACAGAACGCATATCCTCACGCTGGGCCACAACTTCAGGAGTAATTCCTGCATCAATCTTGGCGGCGGCTTTTTCCACAGCCTCAGGATAACGGTAGGGCAGTCCGAATTCCGCCAGAATGGCGTGCTGTTCAGTGGTGTTTTCGCCTGCTTTACCAAGGACATCCACAACCTCACCGATTGGGTTCTTTTCATCATCATTCCATTGAGTGATTCTCACAATGGCTTTATCACCATTCTTACCACCACGCAGTTTGGAGCGGGGAATGACAATGTCAGTTGCAAGGAATTTGGAGTCTGTCTGCAAGTAAGACATCCTCTTGTCCACCTTAAGCGTACCAATAAAAGTCTGATCCTTTTTTTCAAGAATTTCAATCACTTCCGCTTCCGGCTCACGTCCGCGTATGCGGGCAGCCACAGCAATCCTGACACGGTCACCGTTCAGGGCGTGCATGGAATTACGTTCAGCCACAGATATTTCTTCCTGGTCAGCGTCTGTTATAACACTGTTCTTGCCGTTTGAGCGGCGGACAAAAACACCGTCGGCAGTAACTGTTCGTTGAGGAGTCTTGTACTTGCCTGGGGAAATTTCAATCAGTTTACCATCAAAAGCAAGTTCGGCCAGATACATGGCCACAGCCTTCTGCTGCGGAAGCGTTCCCTTTCCAAGCGCAAAAGCAACCTGACGATAGTTGAAACTATTATTCTGTTGTTGAGAAATATAATTATCTATGGAAGTACGGAGCTCATTAACTTCTCTCTTGGTCAAATTCTTATTAGGCATGCCTTTCAGTTTAGTTATGTAAGTGATGAAAGAGGGCTTGGGCAGCCGTGATGGTTGTAAAAAGCCCTCCGGAGTTTATATTATAACACTCCGGAGGGCAAAAACGTTTACGCGTCAATATTGGCGTATGTGGCGTTGGCCTCAATAAAGTCTCGGCGAGGTCCAACATCCTCACCCATGAGCATTGAGAAAACACGGTCAGCCTCGGCTGCATCATTAATGCGCACCTGCTTGAGAATACGGTGTTCCGGACTCATGGTGGTTTCATGAAGTTCCTCAGCGCTCATCTCTCCCAGACCTTTAAAGCGTGAAACAATTGCTTTCTCACCATATTTGGCTTTGAACTGTTCAACCTGCGCCTCAGTCCAGCAATATTCTTCAGCCTTACCCAACTTGCACTTATACAGCGGAGGTGTGGCAAGATAAAGATAACCCTGTTCAATGATGGGGCGCATCCGGCGGAAGAAGAATGTCATCAGCAGGGTGGCAATGTGGGCACCGTCCACGTCGGCATCAGTCATGATGATTACCTTGTGATATGCCAGCTTGGAGAGGTTGGGAGCCTTTGGATCATCCTCTGTACCGATTGTCACGCGCAGAGCACGAAACATATTGGTAATTTCTTGAGAATCAAGAATGCGGTGTGCCGCAGCCTTCTCCACATTCAGAATCTTACCACGCAGTGGCAGGATTGCCTGGAAGCGGCGATCACGGGCGCTCTTGGCTGTGCCGCCTGCAGAATCACCCTCCACGAGGAAAATCTCGCAGTCTTCAGCCGTGCGGCTTGAACAGTCTGTGAGTTTACCGGGCAAGCCGCCACCGATAAGCGGAGTCTTACGCAATACTTTCTGACGTGCATCCATTGCGGCATGGCGTGCCTGGGCAGCCAGAATCACTTTTTCCACAATGGTTTTGGCCTGTGACGGATTCTCTTCAAGGAAATATCCCAGAGCCTCGGAAACGGCAGAACTTACAGCTCCGCTCACTTCACTGTTACCCAGTTTGGTTTTTGTCTGACCTTCAAACTGGGGCTCCATAACTTTAACTGAGATTACGGCTGTGAGACCGTCTCTGAAGTCATCGCCGGCAATTTCAACCTTGGCGTTCTTGAGCAGATTATTGTCTTCCGCGTATTTTTTTAATGTGGTGGTAAGACCGCGACGGAAGCCGGCCAGGTGAGTACCTCCTTCTATGGTATTGATATTATTTACAAAGGAGTATATATTCTCATTAGAGGTGGTGTTATATGTAAAAGCCACTTCCACCGGAATACCGTTCTTTTCTGTATCAAGATGGATAACATCATTGATAAGCGGCTCCTTGTTGGAATCAATATACTGAACAAACTCACGCAGACCGTCCTTGGAATAGAATGTCTCGCTTCTGGGCTTACCCTCTGCGTCAAGTTCACGCATATCTGTGAGCGTAAGAGTAATGCCGGCATTGAGGAATGCCAGGTCCCGCAGGCGGTTGGCCAGGATGGAGTAATCATACACGGTCACATTGAAGATGGAACCGTCAGGCTTGAAGGTAATGGTGGTGCCTGTGGAATCACTCTCACCAACAATCTGCAGCTCAGTGGTGGGCTTACCGCAGCTGTATTCCTGGGCGTAAACCTTGCCGTTACGGCGCACCTCAGCTCTCAGATAAGTGGAAAGGGCGTTAACACAGCTGACACCCACGCCATGGAGACCGCCGGATACCTTGTAAGAACCCTTGTCAAACTTACCGCCTGCATGGAGAACGGTGAGAACAACTTCAAGGGCGCTCTTGTGTTCCTTTTCATGCATATCAACCGGAATACCGCGGCCATTGTCAACCACAGTAATAGAGTTGTCCGCGTTGATAGTCACTTCTATATGAGTGGCAAAGCCTGCAAGGGCTTCGTCAATTGAATTGTCTACAACCTCATACACCAGATGGTGGAGACCCTTCTGTGAAATGTCTCCGATGTACATGGCAGGGCGTTTACGCACAGCTTCCAGGCCTTCAAGGACCTGGATATTACTCGCGCTGTATTCCTCTTTTTCTTCTATCATATCAGATGCGTATTTTAGTGTGCAAATTTACGTTTTTTTTGAGAAATACACAAATTAATTTTGTGGGGCTTCTGCAAGTTCCTGAGCGGGAGAAGCCACAAGAATGTTAAAAAGCCGCTTAAAAGTTTCTTCCAAATCTTCACATTCACCCGGGTGTGTTTCTGAAGTACGGATACTTGCGCTCCTTACAGCGCAGAGCCAGCGGAAACGCTCATGACATTCAAGGGCAGCCACAGGGCTCACGCCTTTCCCTTGGGCAACCTGTTCAATTCCGGTCAGTCTCTCCCTGAGCAATTGCACATCAGTTCCGGGAAACACATTGCTTATTCTGTCACAGTCAATACAGAATGCAACCTTGAGCCATCTGCGGCGTTTGCACATCATGACCAGCCCAATGTTAATACACTCCCCGCGTTCTGCATCAGGCATGAACTTCAGTACGGTATATTCATATAAGTGTTTTTCTTGTGGCAATGGCATGGTCTGTAAAGATTTGAGAGTTTTCAAGTCTTGTGAGTAAGAAGCGGAGGTAAACATCACGCTGTTCTTCCGGGGAAATTTCAGGCGCCGCAGATATGAGCCACTCTTCCGGAATGGATTTGACAAGAGAGCGGATGAACTCAGGGGTGATTCTCTGACGCATAAGGTCATCGGCTTCCTTCAGTCTTGAAGCCTGAGGCAAGAGCGCGTGATCCTTTATATAAGGAAAAGGAGACAGTGCGCTCTTTTCCCATCCAATCCAGTTGTGGTGGAAAATCAGACATGAACCGTGGTCAATTAACCAGAGCTGGCCGTTCCAGAGCAGCATGTTTGTATTCCGGAACGTGCGGTCCACATTAGTAATATATGCATCCAGCCAGACAATGGAAGAAGCCTCCACGGCATCAGCTCTGTCAACAGCCACATCCCAGGCGTATGAACCGTTGAGAAAATGCAAGCCAAGATTGAGACCCTTACTGGCCTCAAGAAGCTGGCGCACTTCCTCATCCGGTTCTGTTCTTCCAAAATTTTCATCAACATCAGCCAGAACAAGCTCAGGGACGCGGAGTCCTGCTGCGCGTGCAATCATTCCACCTATATATTCTGAAATGAGTGCTTTGGCACCGTGACCGCCACCACCGAATTTAAGGACATATTTAAAACCGTCCGATGCCTCCGCCAGTCCGGGCAGGGAGCCTCCCTCGCGCAGAGGCGTGATATAACGCTCCATCCGGACATGGCGCAGCGGCTCAAACGGTGTCTCAGACACCTGTGAAGTGAATTTGTTATTTGAAGTTATCTTTGTCATATTAATGCAAAGGTAATGATTTTTTGTCAAAAAGCTGAAAATTATTGGTATGGCATTGAAAATTTCCTTAACTTTGCACCAATGCAGCGGAAAGCTGTATTATAAAAGAAAATTAAAAATAACAACAATACGCTACGAAACTAACAATCAGCAACCAATGAACACAAAAGTCTACTATGTAGCCTTTCTGGGACTTGCCTTACTCACAAGTTCATGCGGAAAGAAACTGGGTCAGTTCAGTGCCCAATACTTCACAACAAACCCCAATCCGCTGGAAGTGGTGGGCGATAATGTGCCCGGACGTGTCAATGCACGTATTCCTGCCAAATTCTTTGTGAAGAACGCGGAAGTTACCGTAACACCCACCCTGCAATTCAATGGCCAGACTGTAAGCTCACAGTCCTATAGTTTCCAGGGAGAGAAAGTGCGCGGCAATAATCCGGTTATTTCTTATGAATATGGTGGTACAGCCACAATTCCTGTTAACTTTGCATACCAGCCGGCAATGAACCACAGTGAGCTGGTGCTCAATTTCACTGTCCGTCAGGGTGGTAAGCAGTATGTCCTTCCTCCCGTAAAAGTTGCTGACGGCGTTATCGCTACAGCTTCTTTTGCCAACGCCAAGAACGCCCGCCCGGCTATTGGTTCAGATGCCTTCCAGCGCATTATCAACGAGCGTTATGCCGCAGATATTATGTTCCTTGTAAACCAGGCCAATATCCGCGCCAGCCAGCTCAATACAGACGCCATGCAGGAACTGCAGCGCATGATTCAGAATGCAGCCGCAGATACATCCAGAGTCCTTTCTGAAATCAACATTTCATCTTACGCTTCTCCTGAAGGCTCACTTGCTGTCAACACACGTCTTGCCCAGCAGCGTGAGGAGAACACACAGTCATATATGCAGCGTCAGCTCCAGCGCGACCGTATCACAGAGTTTGGAGAACTCACCGCTCAGTTTACTCCTGAGGACTGGGAAGGTTTCCAGCGCCTTGTTGCTCAGAGCAATATCCAGGATAAAGAGCTTATCCTCAGTGTGCTCTCCATGTATCAGGATCCTGAACAGCGTGAACGTGAAATACGTAACCTCTCAACCGTATTTGAACAGCTTGCCGAGCAGATTCTTCCCCAGCTCCGTTACAGCCGTATTACAGCCAGCATTGATGTGATCGGTCGCAGTGACGCTGAAATAATGCGCCTGATGCAGAGTGACCCCTCACAGCTCAATGTTGAGGAAATCCTCTATGCCGCCACTCTGACTGATGACAACGACCAGAAGATTCAGATTTACGACCAGGCAGCCCGCATTTATCCAAATGACTACCGTACCTTCAACAACCTGGGTACAGCACAGTACCAGGCCGGTGATTATACAGCAGCAGAGGCCAACTTTGCCCGCGCCGCTTCAATGGGCAACCACCCGGAACCCATCATGAACCTGGGTCTGATAGATATGATGAAGGGCAATTACACCCGTGCAAACCAGCGTTTTGGTGAAGCAGCAGGTGTTGATGAACTCGGTGAGGCCCTTGGACTCTATTATCTCAAGACAGGAAATACCACAGCCGCCGCTCAGGCCTTCGGAGACTCAAAGAGCAATAACGCCGCCCTGGCACAGATTCTTGCCCGCGATTACTCCAAAGCCCGCTCCACTCTGGCCGGTATCAATACTCCTGACGCCACAACATACTATCTGATGGCCGTTCTCGGAGCACGCACCAACAATGAAAGCATGCTCAATACCAACCTCCGTCAGGCAGTTCGCATGGACGCTTCTCTGGCTCAGCGCGCCCGTAATGACCTTGAGTTTGCAAATTATAACCTTAACCGAGCTCTTAATCAGTAAAAATTTCTTAACTTTGCAGTTCAAAAGAAAAGAAGAAATAAAAATCACAATAAAACCACATGGCAACAACAGCTGATTTTAAAAACGGAATGTGCCTTGACATTGACGGTACATACTACTTCATCAAAGAATTCCTTCATGTAAAACCCGGTAAGGGTCCGGCTTTTGTGCGCACCAAACTGCGTAATGTAAAAACGGGTCGCATCATTGATAAAACATGGAACTCCGGTGTAAAGGTGGAAGAAGTACGCATTGAGCGTCGTCCTTACCAGTTCCTTTACAAGGATGACATGGGTTACAACTTCATGCATACAGAAACCTTTGAACAGGTAGCCATCCCCGGTGAAAGTATTGAAGGTGTGGAATTCCTCAAGGAAGGTGATATCTGCGAGGCTATGGTACACGCTGCTTCTGATACCATTCTTACCTGCGAAATGCCCATGAATGTTGTTCTGGAAATTACATATACAGAACCCGGCATCAAGGGTGATACAGCCACCAACACCCTCAAACCCGCAACTGTTGAAACCGGTGCTGAAGTTCGCGTTCCCCTCTTCTGCAATATCGGTGACAAGGTTCGCATTGACACTCGTGACGGTTCATACATTGAACGTGTAAAATAATCAAACTGTCATAATAACAATATGGCTGCCAGCTCTGTGGAGTTGACAGCCATATTGTTTTATACCTTTATAAATAATTATTTCTGAAGCTTATCTGCAAGATTATGAGCTTTTTCTGCAAGGTTCTCCAGCAGTTCACCGCTCTTGTCCATCAGGTTGGCAGTGCCGTCTTTGAGCTGATTGCCTAATTGATTTGTCTTATCCTTAATATTATTGATGGCGTTGTTAGTGTTATTCATCACCTGTTCTTTAATTGCCTGGGCTTTATCCTGGGCTGCAATCTTTGCGGCCTCTGCGGAAACGCCAGCTGCTTCTGCTGATATCTGTCCTGCAACTTGTGCAGCAGCGTTATTAAGATTTACGTTATCCATAGTTTATTCAGTTTTAATGGGTTTTGTTATAAAAACACATTTCAGAGTAAAAAAGTTTTAGGTATTCAATATTTAAAAATGCTTAACAGCAAGGAAATTTGCCAAAAAAGGAGTAATTTTGCGCATAAACTGTATAGATATGAACCTGAAAAAACTAATATACGCGTCATTTGCAGCCATGAGCCTGACAGCTGTGGCGCAAAGCAATGTTATTGAGGAAGTTGCCTGGATGATTGGTGACCAGCCCCTCTATAAATCTGAAATTGAGGAAGCATACTCGGAGATGCAGAGTGAGCGTATTCCCATCAACGGAGATCCTTACTGTGTCATTCCGGAACAGCTGGCAATTGAGCGTCTTTTCCTTCATCAGGCTGACCTTGATACAATTGATGTATCAGAAAGCATGGTGCAGTCACAGGTGGATGCGCAGATGAATTATCTGATAACCAATTTAGGCACAAGGGAAAAGGTAGAGCAGTACTTCCGTAAGCCCTTCCCTGAAATTCGTGATTATTACGCCAACAACATGCGTAACCGTTACCGCATCCAGCAGGTGCGTTCCAGTCTGACAAAGAACCTGAAAGTTACTCCCGGTGATGTACGGCGTTATTTTGACCGTCTTCCTCAGGACAGTATCCCTTATGTGCCCCAGCAGGTTGAAGTTCAGATTCTTACCATCAATCCGGCCATTCCGCGTCAGGAGATAGATGATGTAAAGGCACGTCTGCGTGATTATGCAGACCGTGTCAACCGTGGAGAAGCTGACTTCAGCACGCTCGCCATTCTTTATTCCGAGGCTCCTGAAGGTGTACGTGGAGGTGAAACAGGTTTTATGGGACGCGGAACCATGGTGCCTGAATACGCTGCTGTTGCCTTCAATCTCAATGATCCCCGCAAGGTTTCCAAAATTGTTGAAACTGAGTATGGTTTCCATATCATTCAGCTGATAGAAAAGCGCGGAGACCGCATCAATACAAGACACATACTCCTCAAACCCAGAGTGGCTGAGCGTGACCTGATGAATGCCATGGCCCGTATGGACTCAATCCGTACGGACATTACTGAGAATAACCTCTTTACCTTTGAGGAAGCCGTCCGTCATCTGTCTCAGGACAAGGATACACGTTTCAGCAGAGGTGTAATGGTAAACTCTGAAACCGGAAACACACGTTTTGAAATGTCACAGCTCCCACAGGAAGTGGCACGTGCCGTGGCCTCTCTCCAGCCCGGAGAAATATCTGCTCCTTTCATTATGCGTGATCCCAAACGTGACCGAGAAATTGTTGCCATGGTACGTCTCACATCCCGCCTGGATGCCCACCAGGCAAATCTGGGGGATGATTATCAGCTCATTAAGGATATGTATGAGAATAGCGCGCGTGAACGCATTGTAAATCAATGGCTTGAACGCAAGATTGCGGAAACTTACGTGCGTATTGAGGATGGCTGGCGCGGTTGTGATTTTCAACATTCCGGCTGGGTACGTTCTCAGCAATAATCAGTAAGAATTGCGGCGCAGAACTTTCATAGCTCTTGCCGCCGGGGTTTCAATCCCCTGGCTCTGCGCCCTCTCGTTGGAGAGGGTGCGTCCTTCCATTACCCCGCAGATTCCGACAGCCGACCGTGAAGCACCTAACCGTGTTTTTCTTGAGCACGCTGACCGGCTGTATCAGGAGCGTACGGACAGTTTCATGATTGTGGCCGGTGATGTTGTTTTCAGTAAGGGTGGAATGATCATGCGCTGTGACAGCGCCCATTATACTCCGGAGTCTGAAAGCATGGATGCCTTTGGTCATGTTTCCATGACATCAGGTGATACCTTACGCATCACGGCTGATGAGATGAATTATAACGGCACAACAGAGCTGGCGGTCTTGTATGCGCCTCCGGGTGGAAAGGTGGTTATGGTAAACCGTGATGTAACCCTTGAAACGGATGTCTTCTATTACGATATGGGAATAGAACTGGCTTATTACCGCACGGGGGGAAGGATGTTTGACCCCTCCAACACTCTGACCAGTGTTGAGGCAGAATACACTCCACAGACAAGGGAAGCACTCTTCTATACAGACGTACACCTCAATTCACGGGACAACGCTGACACTCTGGATATTTATTCAGATACTCTGTATTATAATACGGTAACCAAAGTGGCGGAGCTTTATTCTCCCAGTACCATAATAAACCGCCGCGGTACCATTTACACCAGGATGGGTATCTATGATACAGAAAAAGAGATTGCAACTCTTTTTGACCGAAGCACTGTGGTGAGTGAGGATGGTAAAGTTCTGACTGCAGATACCATTTATTACGATAAGCCTGCGGGATATCAGGAAGCGTTTGGCTCCATTGAACTGGTTGATACAGTGCGTCATGCTGCCGTCTACGGCAATTATGGGTATTATGACTCAGAAGCTGACAGTTCCTTTGTTACAGGTCATGCCATGATGATGGAATTTTCAGGTCCTGATACTTTATATCTGCACGGACGTTACATTCAGACTTTCAGACGCATAGACAGCATAGAAGTTGAAGAAGACACACTGGCCGGAATACCCCGTCATATTCTCCAGGATACAGTCCGCATGGCAAGTGTCTTCCCGCGGGTGCGCTTTTACAGAAAGGATTTGCAGGGTCTGTGTGATACCATGCTTTTTGTGAGCAAGGACAGTACTCTGACCATGTATCATAACCCGGTGGTTTGGAGTGAGGACCGTCAGATTTTTGGTGGTGTCATCACCCTTACTCTCAACGATTCAACAATTGAACGCGCAGTGCTCCCCAATAACGGTTTTATGGCTCAGTTCATTGAGGGCGACCATTATAACCAGATGAGCGGCAAAAAGATGCGTGCAACATTTGAAGACGGAGACTTGCGCACGCTGGATATTGACGGTAATGTTGAATTAATCCTTTATCCTGAAGAAAATGATTCAACCATCAACAAGATGGTTAAGGCAGAGAGCAGTTTCCTGGCGGCTGTGTTTTACAAGCGCAATACAGAAAGCGTGAGAATGTGGCCACAGACCACGGGACAGGCAATTCCTCTTTTCCTTGCTCGCCCGGGAGACTATTACCTCCCAAAATTCAAATGGTTCGGATTGCTCAGGCCCACGGATAAGGCTGATATATTTAATGTTACTCCGGAAATGGATCAGCTGATGGGAAACTCTCCGGCTGAGATACCTTACAGCCCGCGCAGTCCAATAGCACAACCGGTCTTTGATACTGAATAAACATAAGTCCCTCTCCGGACGTTTGTCTTTTTAGAAAATTCTGAGTACCTTTGCACTTCAGCAAATGTACATATTTGGAAAAATTATCATTTGACTTAAAATGTTACAAAATAACAGCACATCAATAGAAAAATTTGACGATATAAGGCCTTACGATGACCATCAGTTCAGGGATCGTATAGCTTCCCTGGTTAAGGAACCCGGCTTTGAACATGCTGTGAGATATATCATGCCTGATATTGATTATCAGAAGTTTGTTGATAATCTTCTTACAGTGGAGACCCAGCAGGATTTTCAGCTTAAAGTAATGGGACCGTTCCTGGAGCTTCTTGTGGCCCGTACTACAGACGGCCTGTCCTTTGACGGCAAGGAGAATTATGTTCCCGGTGTGAGCTGCACTTACATTACAAATCACCGTGATATAGTGCTTGATGCCTCACTTCTCAACCTGTGTTTTATCAGGAACGGGCTGCCCATAACTCAGGTGGCCATCGGTAATAATCTTCTGATATATGACTGGATTACAGACCTGGTTAAGCTCAACCGCAGTTTTATTGTCAAGCGTGATACCGGTGTACGTGAGGCGCTTGATGCAGCCAAGCATCTTTCTGCCTATATTCACCACTGTGTAAATGAGTTGAAGGAAAGTGTGTGGATTGCTCAGCGTGAGGGACGTGCCAAGGATTCAAATGACAGGACTCAGGAGAGTGTTGTGAAGATGCTATCACTGGCTGGTGGCGGCGATTCACGTCAGAATCTGATGGATATAAACCTGACTCCGGTTTCTATTTCATATGAATGGGATCCGAATGATTTTCTTAAAGTACGTGAGTTCCTTCTCCGTCGCCGTGATCCGGATTTCAAAAAATCTCAGCGTGATGATCTATTCAGTATGGAAACCGGACTGCTCGGTAAAAAGGGACGTGTTCATTTCCACCTTGGAAAGAGCGTGAATGAGGAGCTGGCCCTTGATACTGATGCTAACCGTGCTCAGGTTGTGCGCCATGCCTGCGAGGTTCTTGACAGGGCAATCCACTGCGGTTATCATATCTTCCCCTGCAATTACATTGCCTTTGACCTTGATGAGTGTGGCAGAAAGTATGCTGAATTTTATAACGCGGAGGATGTTGCCCGCTTTGACACCTATATTTCCGGACAGCTTAAGAAGGTGGACGTTCCTGATATTACCCCTGAGGAGTATGAATTCATGCGCGATACAATTATCAAAATGTACGCCAATCCTCTGCGCAATCAGCTGTCTGCAAGAGACTGTTCAACATGTGAGTAATCACTGAAAAAAGGTTACAATGAGACTCCCGCTGGTTCTGATGCTGCCGCTTTTGGTGCTGGGTATTCTGACAGACTGGTACATTTACAGGGCTGTCAGAGTCCGTGTGGCGGCTTCCTGGCTCCGGAAACTGCAGTTGGTATCGGCCCTGTTTTTCAATGCCTTTCTTGTAGCTCTTACATTTTGGCCTAAAAAAACGGTAGGGGATGAATCATTGATTTTCATAATGTGGGGTCTTTTTGGTTATTTTTCCATCTATTTCCCCAAATATGTATTTGTCTTAATAGACCTTCTGGCAAGTATCCCATGCCTTTTCAAGCACAAACGTTGGCGTTGGTTGAGCTTTACGGGTGCAGGAGCGGCCGTGGTAATCTTCGTGTTGATGTGGTGGGGTGCATGGAATGCCTCTCACAATATTGAGGTCAAGACTGTTTATATATCTAATTCTGAGCTTCCGCAGTCTTTCAACGGGCTGCGCGCGGTCCAGATTTCTGATCTGCACGTTGGTACTTATGGCACTGACACTGCCTTTGTTTCAAAGCTGGTGGACAAGGTTAACTCCCTGCAGCCTGATGTGATTTTCTTTACAGGTGATATTGTAAACCGCAGGACTGAAGAAATTTTGCCCTTTGTTAATGTGCTCTCACAGTTGAAAGCTCCCCTGGGTGTCTTTTCTGTTCTCGGTAATCATGATTACGGAGATTATTTCAATTGGCCGGACTCATTATCAAAACGCGAAAACCTGCAGCAGCTCATTGATATTCAGGAATTAATGGGTTGGAATCTGCTCAATAACCGTACAGAATTCCTGCGTACCGGTTGTGACAGTGTGGCTGTTGTTGGAGTGGAAAACATTGGAGATCCTCCTTTTCATGTTTACGGCAATCTGGAAGAAGCTTATCCCGGGCAACTTGATGACGGTGCATTCAAGGTATTGTTAAGTCATAATCCCGCTCACTGGCAGAATGATATAATGGGGCATGCTGATAAAAATATTGCCCTCACACTTTCCGGCCATACACATGCAATGCAGATGGAATTATTCGGAAAATCTCCGGCTGCCTTGAGGTATCCTTTCTGGGGTGGTCGCTATGATGATGAGGAGAATTCTGACAAGGAGCTTTATGTAAATATTGGAACCGGAGAAGTGGGTATCCCGGCACGCATTGGAGCCACTCCGGAAATTACACTGTTGATTTTTAATTCCGATATATGAAAATGGAGAACTCTTTCCGGATATGTCTGGGCTCAAATAGTACTGATGCTGAAGAAAATATTGCTTCAGCAGTACGTTTCCTGACCGGAAAAAGTATCTTGATTAAAACTACTCCCTGTTATCACACACCGTCCGAGGGAAATCCTGCAGCTCCGGATTATGTCAATATGCTGGTTGAGGGCTGCACGTCTCTGTCTTTTGAAGAATTTGAAAGGTGGACAAAGGAATATGAAACTCATTTACGCGTTAATGAAGGACTTGTCCCTCCGTTCATCTCTATAGATATTGATATTGTTGAATTCAACAATTCTGTTATGCGTCAGGCTGATGCTTCTTCTTACCATTATCGCCTCGGCCTTGAATTACTTGGTAAGGAAATAAAGAACGCTGACTGTTAAATTTATCTGAATATTATGCCCAAGAAAAATAAATTCAATCTGAAAGATTTTTATACCAAGCACCCTGTCCTGTCTAATTTCATACTGATAATCTGTGTGGGATTTATTTTGATTGGTTGCCTGACTGTTTTTCTGGATTACTGGACAATGCACGGTAGTACTGCCATTGTCCCGGATGTGAGGAACCGCTCATATTCAGAAGCTGTATCAGCCCTCGAGGCAAATGGCTTGACAATTCAGATTAATGATTCGGTTTATGACCGCAATGTGGCTCCGGGTACCGTTCTTGAGTCATGGCCAAAGGCGGGTACAGTGGTCAAGGAGGGCAGGACTGTATATGTTCTTGTCACTTCGTTTTCTCCCAAGCATGTAACCATCTCCATGCCTCTGACCGGGAGCGTTTCTTCACGCCAGGCCATCAGTTACCTCAGAGGAATCGGTATTAACGATATCCGTCTGGAACATGTTCCTTCAGAGTATCCGGATCTGGTGATGGGAGCTCGGTTTGGTGATACTCCCCTGACAGTAGGTTCTTCAATTCCTATTACTTCTGTAGTTACTCTGACAGTTGGAACCGGTCCTGCAGTTGAAGAGGATTCTCTGTTTGATGAGGAGACTGAGATTGATGCACAGATGGAAATTCTTTCAATTGAGGAATGATCATGGACCCTGAAGAACTTGAACTGGAGCCCGCGGAGCAGGAGTCGGAGCGCATTGTTGAAATCAACGGCACGGAAATGTATGAGCATTTCCGTTTTGTGGCTGACAAGGGTCAGGCTCTGCTGAGGGTTGACAAATTCCTCGTTGAGAGGCTTCAGAAATCTTCCCGCAACCGTATTCAGCAGGCCGCAGAAGCCGGGTGTATCATTGTGAACGGTAAGCCCGTTAAGAGTAATTACCGTGTTAAGCCTCTTGATACTGTTCAGATTGTGATGGATCGTCCACGGTATGAGTGCGAGATTGTTCCGCAGGATATACCGTTGGATATTGTCTATGAGGATGAGCATGTGCTGGTGGTCAATAAGCCTGCCGGCATGGTGGTTCATCCCGGGCACGGTAATTGGGACGGTACTCTGGTCAATGCTTTGGCATGGCATTTTCGGGATACTCCTGCTTATGATGTCTCTGATCCAAGACTCGGTCTTGTGCACCGTATTGACAAGGATACATCAGGACTACTGGTTGTGGCCAAAACCCCTGACGCAAAAACCGACCTTGGAAAACAGTTTTTCAATAAGACTACAGAGCGCCAGTATGTGGCTGTGGTGTGGGGGAGACCTAATCCCCCTGAGGGTACTGTTGCAACCAATATCGGTCGTTCTGTCAGAGACAGGCTGGCTATGTGCACTTATCCTCTTAATGGTCCGGAAGGAAAAAGAGCTGTGACTCATTATAGTACAATTGAGCAATTGGGTCATGTTTCTGTCATAAGCTGTAAACTGGAAACAGGGCGCACACACCAGATACGCGTACACATGCAGAGTCTCGGGCACCCACTTTTTTCTGACGCCCGTTATGGCGGTGACAAGATTCTACGCGGTCTTCAGAGTGGTTCTTATCAGCAGTTTGTAAAACATTGCTTTGAGATTTGTCCGCGTCAGGCTCTCCATGCTCGCACGCTCGGCTTCCGTCATCCTGCCACCGGCGAATTCATGCATTTTTCTGCTCCGGTCCCTGAGGATATGACGGCTCTTATTGACCGCTGGAGAACTTATTCTGCAGGAAATTCCGGTATTCAGAAATAAATGACTGGCAGGAAAGAATACGGTCTGATTGGGTTTCCGGTGGAACACTCGTTTTCACCTCTGCTTTT
The DNA here is from genome assembly GCA_964571405.1 of uncultured Bacteroides sp. Classification (GTDB taxonomy): domain Bacteria; phylum Bacteroidota; class Bacteroidia; order Bacteroidales; family Muribaculaceae; genus CAG-873. The sequence continues at coordinate 18,740 of CAZNBD010000011.1, forward strand.
CAGGGATTTGTTTCATGACAGACCCGGGAGTTCTTATTCTTTGTTCCCTCTTCCGGACCTGAAACCTGAAACATTCAAACGTTTCCTGACAGAGCATCCTGAACTTCAGGGATTCAATGTCACAGCCCCATATAAGAAAGAAATAATGCAGTATCTTACTGCTTTAACTCCGCAGGCCCGGGATGTGGGGGCTGTCAATACGGTAAAAGTGAAACTTATGTCAGATGGCAAACGGGAGTTGATAGGTCATAATACTGATGTTGACGGGGTCATCGCCACTCTCTCTGAGTTCCCTCATCACCGTAAAGCATTGATACTGGGTACGGGAGGAGCTTCTAATGCTGTTGCTGTGGCTCTGAGGGAGTTGGGAACGGAATTTGTGAAAGTGAGCAGGCGTAAGGGGCCGGGGGTTATTACTTATTCTGATCTTTCAGAGGATATTGTCAAGACCCATACTCTGATTGTCAACGCCACTCCTCTGGGAATGTATCCCTCTGTGAGCAGTATGCCCGATTTTCCCGTCTCCTTTCTTACTTCAAAACATCTTTTATTTGACCTGATTTACAATCCGTCTCCCACTTTGCTGATGGAAAAGGCTCAGGAAATGGGAGCTCAGGTCGTTGGCGGTTTTATTATGCTCAAGGCTCAGGCGGAGGCTGCTCTCAGGTTCTGGGATAGTTATTCGGAATGAACAAATATCCTTCCCTGATTGTATTTCTGGTGTGTGCTTGCGCCATTGTGGCGTATGTTTTTGTGGGCAAGTTCATTGTTTTTGGAGCTGCGTTAATTGCTGTTATCCTTGCCATCTGTTTCAGGAAATTTCTTCTGATATGTCTTGCAGCCGGACTTTGTGGTGGGGCTTTACTGGCGGAGTTATATGCTCCGGTTAAATTTTCTAATCCGGATTATGCAGAAAGGGAATACACTGCCGTGGTTGTAAGCTCCACAATCAACTCCCTCAATCCGGAACTGACTCTGGATGTCAAAGGGCAAATTCCGTTTAGAGCCAAGGTCAAGGTTTATGAAAGCCCTTTTGTTATTGATGCCGGTGATATAATATGTTTCAAAGCCATTCTTCACAGTGCCGATAGTGTGGTGGATATTCCTTATGTCAGCTCCCGTAAACTCAACCTGCTTTCTGAAAGAATAAGTGCTGTTGGGAGTGTTGCCGGTTCGGATATCGTGATTACGGGATATAGTAATGGCCTGATTTATAAATTGAAACGGCTTACTCTTGAAATAACGGACAGCTTCAGGCGCAGTACGCTGACTTCTTACAGCAGAGATCTTCTGGCGGCAGCTTTTTTCGGACGCGATTATGCTTCAGAAGAGCAGCTGGAACAGTTCAGTGCCGTTGGTCTTATTCATCTGTTGTGCGTGAGCGGATTCCATGTGGGACTTGTGGCAATACTTATGAACTTTATACTTTTTCCTCTCAAAGCGTCCATACGGTTGCGAAAACTCAGATACACACTTTTTATAATTGGGATATGGATATTTGTTGGATTGTGCGGAGCTGAGCCGTCAGCTGTCCGTGCAGCCGGAATGTTGTCCGCTCTTTCATTCTGTCTGGCTGTTGACAGAGCTTACTCGCCGCTCAATGCTCTCGGGTTCGGTTGTCTTGTGGTTCTTATTATTAATCCATACTGGTTGTTCAGTATCGGATTCCAACTTTCCGCAACGGCCACAGCAGGTATTCTATGTCTCTATATGTCCGTTCCTGAATTCCATACCAGAAGAGAGTTCTATATAAATAAAGTTCTCATGATGATGCGCACACCCGCATTTGCGCTTCTTTTCTCCGGACCGCTTCTGATTCTGTATTTTCATCACATTCCTTTGACATCCATCGCAGCCTCAGTTATAGGCTCAATTGTTTTCACGGTTTTTGTTTTCTGCGGTGGTTTGAGTGTGTGTGCCGGACTTATGGGTGTGGGAGGGCAGTGGATAAGTGTTCCCGCCAACTGGCTTGGTGCTCTTCTGGAGAGAATATGTAATAATCTAACCATGCTTGAATCAGAAGTTTCATATTCTCTTTTTCCCTCTGTATCTCAGTCATTACTTTTATTGGGTGCAGTTTGTGTGGCAGTCTGGGCTTTTAATAATGAGGGTAGAAAACGCATTGCAGGAGTGAGTGTCTGCATTCTGTTTGCTTTTTTAATCCATTTTGTTCCGGAAAAACAACATGACTGTGTGGTTCTGACCGGTAAAACGGTTATGAGTGCCTACTCCGGACAGGGACAACTGGTGCATTTTACAGACAATCCTCACACCGATTACCTCCCATTTTTTCAGGGCAATAAGGTACGGTCCGTTACAAAATCACGGCATGGGCATGGTGTTTTCACTGTTGGAAACGGTACTGAAATTATCCGGCTGACAGGACGCCGAGATGATGCTTCTGCCCTGACCGGCTCCCGTGCTCAAATAGCTTTGTTCTCGGAAGCAGGGAAGGCGGATGTCCTCCATCATGACAATATTCCCGAGTCTCTGAGTTATATTA
>CAZNBD010000011.1:21342-43727 GCA_964571405.1 uncultured Bacteroides sp.
GGGAAGGCGGATGTCCTCCATCATGACAATATTCCCGAGTCTCTGAGTTATATTATAGTGGCGGCATACATGCCTGCTGAAGAAAAAATGAGATTCCGTGCATTTGCTCTTCAGAAGGATTTGAAATTCATTGACCTCGCTGTTCATCGTGCTGCTGTAATTGATTTGCTGTATTGAGGATTTTGCATTACCTTTGCACAATTAATTGAAAAAGGAATAATAAGAAATGGAAAAAATTATATTGACGGGAGATCGTCCCACAGGAAAACTTCACCTGGGTCATTTTGTAGGTTCACTTCAGAGGAGAGTAGAGCTCCAGAACTCCGGTGAGTTTGACAAGATTTTTGTAATGATTGCGGATGCCCAGGCCTTGACTGACAATGCTGATAATCCTGAAAAAGTCCGTCAGAATGTGATTGAAGTTGCCCTGGATTATCTCTCTGTCGGGATTGACCCAAGTAAGACAACCATCTTTATCCAGAGCCAGGTGCCTGAGCTTGCAGAGCTGGCTTTCTATTACATGAACCTGGTTACTGTCAGCCGTGTACAGCGTAATCCCACTGTTAAAACAGAGATCAAGATGCGTAATTTTGAGCAGTCCATCCCTGTGGGTTTCTTCTGTTATCCGGTCAGCCAGGCATCTGATATCACAGCCTTCAATGCAACCACAGTTCCCGTGGGTGAGGATCAGGCTCCGATGATTGAACTCACACGTGAGATTGTTAACCGTTTCAATAACATTTACGGTCCCACGCTTGTGGAGCCGGAAATACTTCTGCCGGAGAACGCTGCATGTCTCCGACTTCCCGGAACTGATGGCAAGGCCAAGATGAGCAAGTCATTGGGAAATTGCATTTATCTTTCTGACACACCCAAGGAGGTGAAGAAGAAAGTTAACTCCATGTACACTGATCCGGAGCATCTCACCATTGATTCTCCCGGACATCTTGAAGGTAACTGCCCCTTTATTTACCTGGATGCTTTCAGCACAGATGATCTTGTGGCCAAATACCTGCCGGAATATGGAACACTCCAGGCCCTGAAAGATCATTATACCCGGGGCGGAGTAGGGGACGGTACGGTTAAAAAGTTGCTGTACAATATCCTGGAGGAAAAACTTGTACCCATACGTGAACGCCGTAAACATTATGAGCAGAATATCCCTGAGGTATATGAGATTCTCCGCAAAGGCTCTGAAAAGGCCAGGGAAGAAGCTGGCAAAACGCTTGAACGCGTAAGAGCTGCCATGAAGATTAATTATTTCTCAGATCAGGCACTCATAAAGGAACAGGCTCTCAAGTACAAATCTAAATAATTTCTGCTCCATGGGCATACGGAGATATTAGAAAAGGGTATGAAAAAACTTGTTTATATCTTCATGCTTGCTGCAGGTCTTTTTCTTCCTGCGTGCGAGCATCAGACATTCTTCGGGGACTACATGAGTTGGTCATTTTATACCAACGCCCCGCAGAATATAAGCTATGACTCTTATTCAGGAAGGGATGCCCAATTTTATATTGAAGCAAATTATTTAGGTGGCGACATTTTGGTCCTCTGTGAGAACTGTGCTCGTTTGGACCCCATAGGTCCCGATGATACATATACTTATGATTGCGGGTGGGGAGTATTTACAGTTGAAGGACCTAAGCTCTGGTGCCATTTCCCGGAAGATGCCTCACCGAGGGAACCTGAGGAGGTGGTGTTAGTGCTTTCCACAAAGAAAAAGAGCGGGACAATCAGTACCAACTTCTTAATAAAGAGAACGTTTGGGGAATTAACTCCGGATCCCGGGACTGAGCAAGTTCCGGATGAGCAAAAATTCAGACTTGTAAGGAGCGGCCTGTCACCGTTCATGAATGGTGACTTCACCGTCCCGGCACCGTTTGATAATATCACTTATCAGATTACAGATTATCTCGGACGCTATCAGGCATTGGGCTTCCCAAGCTTTACTGCGGCGTATGATTCTATTGTGTGGTGTGCTGATGGCTTTCCGAATACTTTAAGAATTTATGAAAGTTGTAATGCTGAGGGTTACTCAGAGGAACATTTCTCATCTCAATGGAGTACTCATTTCTTCAGGAGCGGGGAAGTAAAAAGCCATCTCAAAGGATATCGTAACGGTCAAGTGATATACTCAACAACTCTCACCACAGCCCTTTACGAGCGCGATTTCCTCTGCTACGATTGGACACTTGGCAGCGTAGTTCTCCTCAACCCGGGTAATACAGGCATATATTGTCAGTTGGACACCCGATATGAATATCAGGCAGGACATACACAGATGTTGGACGGTACGCGGTATGCTCACATCAATGTGTGGAACAAAAACAGTGTTCCTGAGGCTGAATTCCTGGCTGTCAAGCAGGAAGCTTTGATAAAATTGATGACAGATAATATCGGACAGGGAATAAGCCCATCCGGAAAGATAGAAGCTTTTAAATGTTTACCAACTGAAGACATTGAAGCAATAACATATTGGGAGAATAAAACCACAAGAATACTCCTTCTCCACAAACTCCCGGATGAAGACTACGGCCGAGAGGACTATTACCTCCATTTTGAATCCAAGTAGGGCAGAATCCTATCTTCCTCAAGCCGAGCCAGAACTGCTTATGATAATGGAAGGCGGGTTCGGCTGGCCAGCGCAAAATAATTCCGATGGGGCGTGTAATTCTCTTAGAATATCTTCACAAATAATAAAATCAATTATGCTTTTGGCTTAATAGTTACAAATCCTCCTCAAATAAATTAGCCTCTCAAAAAATAAATAAAGATCTCCATATTAAATAATATTCCAGCATAAAAATATACGCGATTTAACATAATTCCTATTATCGGACAATTGTATTTCTGGTTTGGGTGTTGTCCATGATGTAAATTTGGCGCTTATTTGCGTGTGGCACTGGGGGTTGAGTGCCATTACTACTTCCTGAGAATTCAAAATTTGTTTTCTCCTTACAAGTTATAGGGAATTTTTTTAATTCTCATGCTTTTCCATGTACAGCCCCGAACTTTTGGTGGAAAAATCTTCAAATCATTGTTTGAAGCAAATGAACTTTTCTGATTGCCCGGATGTTTTATAATTGAAAGGAAAAATTAAATCTAATACTTGATTCCTTCACCGGAAAATTTAAACCAAAATTCGCAAATTGAAATAGCAAATCCTTCCAGTATTTCAAGTCTAATAAGGAAATACATTTCAAAACAGCAGGTCAGAATTACTGAAATCAAACTGCTTTGCAATTTCAAATCAAGCAACAAAGCAGCTGGTAAGATTATTTAACAGTATGTATATATCGCTCAAACCCAGCGTATTCCCGCATTAATTTTAATTTCAACTTTAAATACAAATATAAATTACCCGAAATGTGTGTTTTGGGTAGTTTAATTTATGTGCAAACAGTTAGTTTCTTGGATGTTATACTGATTTACCTACTCTATTTATTTAATTACCCTATGGGTTGGGATTTGCTGTTTGGATCCCATATTTAGCATTCAACAACGACGTGTGTTTGCAATTGCAATTTGTAAACCTAAATAGGATAATTTGTACTTGCAAACACAATCAGCCTCAATAAAATTTGCAATAATTGTTTTGGATTTGGAATTTTAAATTTGTAATTTTGCACAAACATTTTTTACAATTTGGTAATCAGAATTTGCAATATACATGTTATCTGTTAGACTCAATAAATTCATTGATTTTAAGAACCTTACGTCATCACAATTTGCTGATGCCGCAGGAGTGCCCCGCCCTACCCTCTCCCAGTTGCTCACAGGGAGGAGTAAAACCATCAACGATGTCTTACTCAGTAAATTGCATAACGCATTCCCTGATCTGAACATAAGCTGGTTATTATTTGGTGAGGGAGAAATGACAAATGACAATATACAATTGTCAGTAGCATCAGGAATTGCAAATTCATCTGATTTATTCCCTCCGGAACACACAAATCAGTTTGGAGAAATCCCAACAGCCAATGATGAGGAACCGGCACCATACGGAGCACCTCTGCCCCGTCATATAACTTCAGCCGCCCGTAAAGAGATTTCCAAAGTTGTGATTTTTTATACTGACAATACTTTTGAGGAATTTGGGCCGAGATAAGACCGAGACAATACCAAGGTAAGAGTTTTCTCAGAATTCAAAATTTCCGGCCAAATATACAGCAGGTTCCAAATATTGAATTCTGAGCGACTGATCAGAATTTCACAAAAAAGTAAAATTCTTTACAGCCTAATAATAAATTTCAGGTCTCCAACGATGGAGATCCATCTTTACCAGGTTTGAATCTGTAAACTTCACACCCTCCTCTTTCAACAGCTTAATCTGCTCCGGCCAGTGTGGGGCTGTTCGGCCTTGAAAATTCACCACACGATGACATGGAGTGTCCGAGTGAAATCCCAGCGCTCCCAGTATCTTCCCCACCTGCCTGGCGCAAGAAGGCTGTTCTGCAAGTGCGGCCACATCACCATATGAAAGCACCTTGCCGTGAGGAATTGACCTTACAACGGCCACAACCTCACGCGCAAAATCCATCTTTTCTTGCAGAGTCTTTTTCATTTCTGATATATGAATACAAAATTAATATGCATTTATCAGAGGACAAAATGAAATTGAAGTTTATCAACACGGAAAGAATTAGAGTCAAAAATGCGGGTAATCCATTTTTTAATGTTAACTTTGCAGCGTCAACCAAAATGACCAAAAATGGATAAACAAATTGACTGGGGCAACCTGCCCTTCGGCTACGTAAAAACCGACTATAATGTCCGCTGTCTTTTCAGCAACGGAAAATGGGGACCTATAGAGGTGTCTGATTCCGAGAATGTCAACATACATATGGCAGCCACCTGCCTGCACTACGGCCAGGAGATTTTTGAAGGTCTGAAAGCTTTCAGAGGCGTGGACGGGAAAATCCGTATTTTCCGCATGGAAGAGAACGCACGGCGCATGGCCGACTCAGCCCGAGGCCTTCTGATGGAGCCTGTTCCTGAAGATCTTTTCTGTAAAATGTGTATTGAAGCGGTGAAACTCAATGAGCGCTTCATTCCCCCTTATGGAACCGGAGCAAGTCTCTATATCCGTCCGGTGGAAATAGGCATGACTGCCCGAGTGGGTGTAAAGGAGGCTGATGAATACCTCTTCATTGTACTTGTATCTCCCGTCGGTCCGTATTTTAAAGGCGGCTTCCGTAATACCAATATCTGCATTACACGTAAATATGACCGTGTGGCTCCCCAGGGAACAGGCAGATACAAGTGTGGCGGCAATTATGCAGCTTCATTGGCTTCAGGACACCTTGCCCACAGCCAGGGCTATTCTGCTGTGCTTTTCCTTGACCCCAAGGAGAAGAAGTATCTTGATGAATGTGGCCCGGCCAACTTCTACGCAATCAAGGATGGAGTCTACATCACTCCTAAAAGCGATTCAATTCTCCCGTCAATAACCAACACCAGCCTCCAGGTTCTCTGTGAGGATATGGGTATTCCTGTGGAAAGACGCAATATAACGGTTGATGAGCTTGAAGAAGTATCAGAGGCTGCTGCCTGCGGAACGGCAGCTGTATGCTCTCCTGTCGGTGAAATCGATGATCTGGATACAGGTAAGAAATATATCATATCCAAGGATGGAAAGCCAGGCCCGATAACCACAAAACTTTACAATACTTTGAACGCTATCCGTCTGGGTGAAATTGAAGATACTCACGGCTGGAACACTATAGTTGAATGAGCGAACTGATTTGGCAAAAAGCCATTGACACATCCTATCCCGCGGACAGAGAGGTCCGCGGGATTTTGCTTTCACACTCCCGCAGCGTTGCGGAGCTGGCGCTGGAGCTTGCTCACAAGGGTAATATCCCAATTGATGACTCAGATATTGAAAATGCTGCCATGCTCCATGACATCGGAATAATTGAAACGGATGCTCCCGGCATTGACTGCCACGGAAAGGCTCCTTATCTTTGTCACGGTGCAATAGGAGCCGATATGCTCCGGCAGATGGGTATTGATGAAAAATATGCCCGTGTTGCTGAGCGGCACACGGGCACTGGTCTTACTGAGGATGAAATACGTATGTGTGATTTACCACTTCCTGAAGGCCGAAATTACATGCCGGAAACCCTTCTTGAAAAGCTTATATGTTATGCTGACTGTTTCTATTCCAAGAGCGGAGACATGAAACGCAAGAGCCGTGAACGGATTCTCAGAGGCCTTGAGAAGTTTGGAGGTGATGTGGCAAATCGTTTTCTTGAGTTGGAAAAGCTTTTTGGTTAGAATGTAAACATTGCTGAAATATTCATGCGTGAGGCTGCTTTGTGCTCTCCTGAGCAGTTACGCCTCATACCCCAGTCGTATTCCGCTGCCACTGTAAGGCGCGGCATAATGCTCCAGAAGATATTGGCACAGCTGAAAATACCGTATTTATATTCACTCGGAAAAGCTCCTGCCCGCGGAAGATAACGGTTCTGGCTCGCAGCCAGAGTGGCAAAAATATTGGGGCGGAAATTATACTGTGCGCCCAGGCACCATCCAAAAGAACGGGGGGCATAAAGTTGGGCGGCATTTGCCGGGTCCGGTACCAGATCATATGCACCGTAGAGCATATCGCCTCCAAGGCTTCCGTAACCCTTGCCGAAATTGAAGGTGCCGTAAAGAGTCACGTGCCTCTCCGGACGTGCCACTGCAGAAGCCTGCACGCCCCAGCCTGCAATTGTATGGCGTTTGCTGTCCGAAATGGTAAGATATGAAAGTGTGCGTACAATACCGCTCAGGCGCACATGCTGGCCCTTGGCCCATTGGTACTGAACAAGTGCAGCGGCATCAGGAACCATTGATGAAGCTGCCCTGGTCTGTGCGTCTGTAATGTTTATGGCTGTTGCGGGAGTCTCCACAGACACTCCAACATGCCACTTGTTCTTAAAACATGGCATGTACCTCACCAGTACATTGGTATTTGAGAACTTGTTATTAGGCCCTGCGGCATCAATTACTGCGGGCACAGCTGCCGGATCAGAGAATGTGGAGGTGGCGTATCCGATTGTGAAGTCGCGCACCACGGCATAACTCTTTTTAAGTTTGAAGTCGCGTCCCTGATACCCTGTAAAATCCGCCTCGATATATAAGCCATAAGGGCCTATGATGTTATTGTGGCCTATGAGCTGGAAGTTGAGATAGGTTCCGGAGGGAGTGGTATTGAAGCGCTGTCTGTTTGCGGGATCTTCAGGAATGGGTATTGTGTATGGAGCAAAAGCAGTTGACGGCATCGCTCCGTTCCAATCATAATATGCACGCATACGCACACCTCCTCCAATTCCGAGCATCATGTTTGAGCCCTTGCTCATAAAGAGAAAATAAGGCATGTCAGGATCCTGGGAATTTCGGAACTGGTCGTAATAGTACTTGATGACAAGGCTGCGGATTGAATCTAAGTCCGCAGCACGCTGGGTCTCTGATTCCGGGCGCCCGTCAATATAGACAATTTTTGAGGAGGCTGCCTTGTTATCCATATAGATATCATGCAGAGCTGTGCTCACTTCATCTGTGACGGCTGAGGCCGTAAGTGTCGCTCCCAGGATTAAGGAGGTGATGAGTTTACGATTCATGTGTATTATGTTAGCTTAATTACCGGATTTCTTCCACCGCAATGTTATGCTGATCAAAAATCTGACGGGCACGCCGCGCAAACTCCCGCGCACGAGGGTCTTCCGTGTCATCAGCCTCAATTACATGGAAATTGTTCTGAGGGCTGTTTCCGGGGACTGTGAAAAGGAGTCGGTACTGAGCCTCAACTATACAGGGTGTACCATTGTCAAGACGCCTTACCACGGTCCGGAGCATTGCCCCTCCGCGGGTATCGGGCCTTTTCATATCGGAAATAAAATTACCAAGGGAATAGACCAGCAGCACATTTTTACCCGGGAAATGGCGGTTTGTTCTGAACTCCATCGGTTGTATCACATGCGGATGCCCGCCAATGATCATATCAACTCCCAGTGACTCAAGATAATCAGCCAGCTGGCGCTGTGTATTATTTGGCAGGAGGAAGTATTCATCACCCCAGTGGATACAGACCACAATCATCTCAGCCCCGGCGGCACGCGTGTTGATTACATCCTGACGCATTTTTTCCCGGTCAATATAATCCACCACAACTCCCTGATTGGGATTTATGCCGTTTGTTCCATAAGTATAATTGAGGAATCCGAATTTAATGCCCTTAATATTTCTTATCAAAGGCAATGAGGCGGTTCTGGCACTGTCATTTATATAAGTACCCACATGGTCAAGACCACGTGAATCAAGCTCTGAGATTGTGGCTCTGAGACCCCGGGCATTGCGGTCAAGCGTGTGATTGTTTGCCGTAAGAAAAAGATCAAAACCGGCCCCTGAAAGTGCGTCTACATATGAGGGAGATGCATTGAAACATGGATAACCGGAATATGGGCCGGGACCTACAGGTGTCTCAAGATTCACAACTGCATAATCCGCTTCAGAAACAATGGGCGTAATGGCCTCAAAACACTTTGAGAAATCATAAGTATCCCTGCCGGTTCTTGCAGCATCACGCTGTGCAACATGCTGCATCGCGTCTCCCACAAATACCAACTCAGCTTCATCATACCCGCCTATCAGGGCAAGCAGATTAATGAAAAGTGGGAGGATGAAGGAGTGCATGAAGGTCAGGAATTACTTGCAGTTATTCTCCCAGGCCTGGAGTGTATTCTGCATCAGGGATGCTATTGTCATGGGACCCACTCCTCCCGGAACGGGGGTAATAAATGAGCATTTTGCTGATACGGCATCAAAATCCACATCTCCGCTGAGACGGAATCCTGACTTTCTGCTCGGATCAGGAACTCTTGTAGTTCCCACGTCTATAACCACAGCCTCCGGAGAAACCATATCCTCCTTGAAAAAACCGGGACAGCCCATGGCAGCCACAATTACATCTGCCTCAAGGCACAGCTCCTTAATATTCTTTGTGCCTGAATGACAGACAGTAACGGTTGCATCAGCACCCTTGCGCTTCTGCATCATCATCATGGCCAGCGGTTTGCCTACAATGTTACTGCGTCCGATAATAACAACACGCTTTCCTGCAAGGTCAATACCGTAACGGGACAGCAACTCCATGATTCCCTTGGGCGTCGCAGACTGGAAACAGGGCAGACCGATGGCGTTACGTCCCACGTTCACAGGATGAAAACCATCCACATCCTTTGACGGGTGTATAGCTTCAATTATCTTCTGTTCATCAATGTGACGTGGAAGCGGCAACTGAACTATAAAACCGTCCACATCTGAATCGTTATTCAGACGTTCTATTGCCTCCAGAAGAACTTTCTCATCAAGAGGAGCCTCCGGGGTACTTTCAAATCTGATGAGTGATGATTTGAAGCCGCATGCCTCACAAGCCTTGATTTTATTGGCAACATAGGTCTCGCTTCCTCCGTCATGGCCAACGAGAATGGCTGCCAGATGTGGAGCACGCTTGCCGTTTGAAACGGCTTCAGCTACTCGCGCAGCTATCTCCGCCTTTATGTCTGCAGAAGTTTTCTTACCGTCTAATATTGTCATACCCGAACGTTTATTTTATCAGCGACGGCGCTGCATCTGCTGTTGCTGTTTAATCTGGCGCATCATTGCCGCAGGATTCTTACCCATTGTGCTTACGCTGTGCATCATCTTGCGCATCTGTTCAAATTGCTTGAGCAGGCGGTTGACTTCCTGTACGGGACGTCCGGAACCTTTGGCAATTCGTTGTACACGGCTTCCGCGTATAACATCAGGGTGCTCACGTTCATACGGAGTCATACTCATTATGATGGCTTCAATTCCGGCAAATGCGTTGTTGTCTATCTCCACATCCTGCAGAGCCTTGCCCACACCGGGAATCATGGCTGCGAGGTCTTTCAGATTACCCATTTTCTTGATCTGGTTAATCTGTTTGAGGAAGTCTGTGAAAGTGAACTGATTCTTGCGCAACTTCTTGGCAAGTTCCTCTGCTTCTTTCTCATCGTACTGGGCCTGTGCTTTTTCTACAAGAGAGACAATGTCACCCATACCCAGAATACGGTCTGCCATACGTGCTGGATAGAATACATCTATTCCATCCATGCCCTCTCCTGTACCCACAAACTTGATGGGCTTGTCAACAACGGAACGGATGGACAGAGCTGCACCGCCGCGGGTGTCACCATCCAGTTTTGTCAGTACAACACCGCTGAAATCAAGTCGCTCATTGAAGGCCTTGGCTGTATTGACGGCATCCTGTCCGGTCATTGAGTCAACCACAAACAGAATTTCACCGGGGTTGATGGCTTTTTTGATTGATTCAATCTCATCCATCATCTCCTGGTCAACGGCAAGACGTCCTGCAGTGTCCACAATGACAAGGTCGTTACCGTTGCGCTTGGCATATTCAACGCCGCGGGTGGCTATTCCGACGGGGTCTTTAACACCATCCTCAGTATAAACCTCAACTCCGATATTCTCTGCCAGTACTTTCAGCTGATCAATAGCCGCAGGACGGTAAACGTCACCTGCAATGAGCAGAGGTTTCATGTTTTTCTCAGCCTTGAACTTCTTGGCCAGCTTTCCTGTAAATGTTGTTTTACCGGAACCCTGCAGTCCGCTCATGAGAATGATTGCAGGCTTGCCTTCCAGTTTGACAGGCACGGGCTGACCACCCATGAGAGTTGCCAGTTCGTCATGAACAATCTTCACCATCAGCTCACTGGGCTTGATGGCGTTGATAACATTCTGTCCGAGGGCTTTCTGCTTTACGGTATCTGTAAAGGTCTTGGCAACCTTATAGTTGACGTCCGCATCAAGAAGTGCGCGGCGTACATCCTTAAGTGTTTCTGCAACATTTATCTCGGTGATTCTTCCTTGGCCTTTGAGCAATTTGAAGCTTCTCTCAAGCCTGTCAGACAGTTTTTCAAACATTGTATATTATTGGTGTTTTAGATTTCAGAATTTATTTTTGCACACATCAGCCAGTTTTCAGAGGCGGTTTGTGGCGGTGTCGGGGAATATGACCTTGGGTGTGAATTCGGCTGCCTCCTCCGGGGTCATCATGGCGTAGGCCATGATGATGACAATGTCTCCGGGCTGGACCAGGCGTGCCGCGGCTCCGTTTAAGCAGATTGTACCGCTGCCCCGTTCTCCCGGTATGGTATAGGTGTCAAGGCGCGCACCATTGTTATTATTGACTATATAGACCCGCTCTCCGGGCAAGATGCCGGCTGCATCAAGGAGGTCGCGGTCTATGGTAATGCTGCCAATGTAATCCAGTCGTGCCTCAGTGACTGTGACACGGTGGATTTTGGACTTCATTATCTGTATCTGCATTTCAGTTCAAATATATCTGATGTTATCAATGAGCCGTACATCTCCGCAGTAAACCGTTATACAGCCTACGGCTCCGTTCTTCTTGACATCCTCCCATCTGCCGGCCGGCTGCATGGTGAGTGCGTCAACTATCTGATAGTACTCAAGTTCAAGACCTTCTGTTGCGGCAATACTGTCTTCCACAAACTTTTTTACTTGCTCAAGTGATTCACCTTTCTTGTACAGTTCCTTACTTGCCTTGAGAATTCGGTTGATTTCCGGAGCAATTTCACGGCCCCGGGGTGTCAGCCTGACATTCCTGGAGCTCAGAGCAAGTCCGTCTGCCTCACGTACTATTGGGCAGTCAACTATCTCAGGCCCATGTCCAAGGATTTCAACCATGCGTCTGATTACGGCAATCTGCTGAAAATCCTTTTCTCCGAAATATGCTCGTGTTGGTTCAACTATATCAAACAGTTTGCTTACAATCTGTGCAACTCCGTTAAAGTGGCCCGGCCGCATGGGGCCTTCCATAACTGCTGCAACCTCTCCAAGATCAAATACACGGGTATCCGGCTCCGGATACATTTCCTGTACTGATGGTATGAAAGCATAGTCAGCTCCGGCGGATGTGAGCAGAACGCAGTCTGCCTCCTCGGTTCGGGGATAGGTTGCAAGGTCGGTGGGGTTGTTGAACTGCGTGGGGTTGACAAATACACTTACCACCACAACATCATTCTCTTTCCGTGCCCTCTCCACCAGTGATCTGTGGCCGGCATGGAGCGCACCCATGGTGGGCACAAGTCCAATGGTCTTGCCCTGAGCGCGTTGGCCTTCAAGTGCTGTGCGCAGTTCTTGTTTGGTTCGGATAATTTCCATTACTTTATTATTCTGCAAGGAGAGCCGTTATTTTGCCGGCTCTGTTCCGAGTTGTTTTTTAACGGCACAAAATTACATATTAAATATTAATTGACAAAAACTCAGCGGCTGAAAAAAAAGTTGTAAATTTGCATTTAGTTTTTTGTTTTCAGAATTAAGTAATGTTTAAAAGACTCTTATCAATACTTTTAACGGTTTTAACTCTCGGTCTGGCGGCTTACGGGCAGGAAACGGTACCGGTCCGCTGGCGTACCAGGGTTAATTGGACTGACAGTACTCACGGAACTCTGACCATCCGTGCCCTCGTTTCAGAGGGCTGGCATCTGTACGGTCTTGAGATGCCTCAGGGAGGTCCGCGCCCCACTCGTTTTGATTTCAGCGGTAGTACGGGTGTTGCATTTGGTGCAAATGTCACTCCTTCTCGTTCGCCCATCAGCGCGCTTGATCCACTTTTTGATGCCACTTTGACATGGTGGGACAACAATGTCAATTTTTCCGTTCCATTTACTCTGGAAGGTTCTGAAAGACATGTGGCACGGATCTCTGTCAGTTATATGGTTTGTAACGGCAATACTTGCCGTCCGCCCAGTACTGAGACTCTTACCTTAACACTCACCCCGCCAGCAGAATAAATATGAAGAAGTTCCTTTCATTAATAATTCCCGCGTTGCTCAGTTTTATTTCCCTGAGCGCGGCAGTGAATCAGCATGTTAACTGGAGTCCAACTGTTGAGGGCTCCGGTTCTGAACCTGTTCTGGTTTTAAATGTGACTGTTGATGATGGCTGGCACATCTATGGCCTTGAAATGCCTGACTTGGGTGAGAATGCCGGTGTTCCGGACCCGACATCCCTTACGCTTGAACTTCCGGACGGTGTGAGCGCAGTAGGGCCGCTGCAGTGTACCGCTGCAGTGGAGAACCATTTTGATTCTTTCATGAATCTTACCCTTCCGTGGCTGAGCGGTTCTTTTCAGCTTAGACAGCCCCTGCATGTAGACTCCGGAACCGGTGGAACAATTAATGGAACGGTGCGCTTTATGGCCTGCACTGAAAGTGCCTGCACTCCCCCGGAGAGATTTACTTTCAGTGTCCAGGTTGGTCAGGCTCCTGTTGCTCATCGTGAGGAAGTTGCGGCGGCAGAAAATACTGCTGTTTCTTCAACTGTTCAGAACATTGATCAGTCTCAGTGGTGGGAACCTGTGGATACAACTCAGCAGAACGGACAGCAGAGTTACTGGATGATTCTGCTGATGGGTTTCATCGGTGGCCTTGTTGCCTTGATGACTCCCTGCATCTGGCCCATGATTCCCATGACTGTCAGCTTTTTCCTCAAAAGGAATAAAAGTCGTGGCCGTGCCATTGCGGACGCATTGGGTTACGCCGCCAGTATCATTGTGATATTCCTTGTTTTAGGAATTGCCATGACGCTGCTCTTTGGCCCGGGAGAATTGAATAAGATAGCCACCGGAGCTGTATTTAATCTCATCTTCTTTGCCATGCTGGTGTTCTTTGCCATCAGCTTTTTCGGGGCCTTTGAGATTACACTGCCTGAAAAATGGACCAATGCCGCAGACAGCAAGGCAAGCACAGCCGGTGGTATTCTTGGCATTTTCTTCATGGCCTTTACCCTGGTGCTGGTTTCTTTCTCCTGCACAGGTCCTATTATTGGAACTCTGCTTGTGGAAGCTTTCAGTCAGAGTAATCTGATGGGTCCTCTGTTGGGAATGGGAGGCTTTGCAGCAGGTCTGGCCTTGCCTTTCGGTCTCTTTGCCTTCTTCCCTTCAATGCTCAGCGGACTGCCCCGCTCCGGCGGATGGTTGAATAGTGTTAAGGTTGTGCTGGGTTTTGTTGAGCTTATTCTTTCTCTGAAATTCCTGTCAGTGGCGGATTTGGCTTATGGATGGCGCATTCTTGACCGTGAGGTTTTCCTGAGTATCTGGATTGTGCTGTTTATTCTGCTTGGTCTGTATCTTTTAGGAAAGCTCCGTTTCAGCCATGATGCCCCTCAGCAACACACTTCTGTACCCCGCTTTTTCCTGGCTCTGCTTTCCCTCAGTTTTGCGGTATATCTTGTACCCGGTTTGTGGGGAGCTCCGCTCAAAGCCGTAAGTGCTTTTGCTCCGCCGCTTTATACTCAGGATTTCAACCTTTACGGCGGAACAATTCATCAGTTTGATGATTATGACCAGGGTATGGAATATGCTGCCAGAGAGGGCAAGCCGGTCATGGTGGACTTCAGTGGTTACGCGTGTGTGAATTGCCGCAAGATGGAGGGCACTGTGTTTGATTCTCCCACGGTGCGCGGTATTCTTGACCGTGATGTGGTTATGATTGTGCTGATGGTTGATGATAAGACTGATCTCCCTGAGCCGTTGACTGTGATGGAGGACGGACGTGCCGTTACTCTTGAAACTGTAGGCGAAAAATGGAGTTATCTCCAGCGTCATAAATTCTCTACAAATCAGCAGCCTTTTTACATCATGCTGGATAACGAAGGTAAGCCTCTTGGTGAAGCTCGTGAGTATAATGAAAACATTTCCGAGTTTGTGGCTTGGCTGGAGAACGGTATTGAAGCTTATAAAAACAAGTAATATTTTCATCTGAAAATGCATAGTAGAAAAGAACAGCTTGAGGCCATGAACAGAATCATGGATACTCTTGATATACTGAGGGTAAAATGTCCCTGGGACGCCAAACAGACCAATGAGAGTCTGCGCCCCAATACCATTGAGGAAGTTTATGAACTTGCTCAGGCCTTAATCAATGAAGATGAGGCTGATATTAAGAAAGAACTTGGAGATGTTCTCCTTCACGTTTTGTTTTACAGCAAAATTGCGTCTGAGAAGAACCAGTTTGATATTGCCGACGTGGCGGATGCTTTGAATAATAAACTTATTTTCCGTCATCCTCATGTATTCGGTGAGGTCAAGGTTGGTGACGCTCATGATGTTGAGATGAACTGGGAGCAGATAAAGCTCAAGGAAAAAGACGGTAACCACTCCGTTCTTGGTGGTGTGCCTGCTGCCCTGCCCGCTCTGGTCAAGGCTTTCCGTGTTGGTGAAAAGGCTGCCAATGTAGGCTTTGACTGGAAGAAACGTGAGGACGTATGGGACAATGTTAACGAAGAACTTTCTGAGGTCAAGGCCGCTATTGAATCCGGAAAGCAGGAGGACATTGAAGCTGAGTTCGGAGACCTGCTCTTTTCTATTGTCAATGCTTCAAGATTATATGGCGTTAATCCTGAGAATGCCCTTGAGCGTACAAACCGTAAGTTTATCAAGCGGTTCAACCATATTGAAGAGTGTGCCCACCGTGAAGGCAAGAAGCTCCGAGACCTCTCTCTGGATGAGATGGACCGCTTCTGGAACGAAGCGAAAAAAGACTGAATCTAACGTTTTTTAGGGTGAAGGTTTATATAGCCGAGAAACAGAGTATGGCCGGGGATATTGCCAAGATCCTCGGTGCAAATGTTCGCAAGGATGGTTATTTTGAGGGCCCGGGTATTGCTGTTACTTGGGCCATCGGTCATCTGTGCTGTCTGCTTGAGCCTCATGATTACAAGCAGGAATGGAAGCGTTGGTATCTGAGTTCACTCCCCATGCTTCCTGAGCGTTATGATATTAAGATTATTGAGGAATCACGGTGTAAGCAGCAGTTCAATGTTATCAAGAATCTTATTTCACAGGCAGATGAAATAATAAACTGCGGTGATGCCGGCCAGGAAGGTGAGCTCATTCAGCGCTGGGTCATGAAGAAAGCCGGTGTGCACTGTCCTGTGAGTCGTCTTTGGATTTCTTCCCTCACGGATGAAAGTATCAGGGAGGGGTTCAGGAATCTCAAGCCTCAGGAAGATTATGACAAGCTTTTTTATGCCGGCCTGAGCCGGGCTATCGGAGACTGGATTCTGGGCATGAATGCCACACGCCTTTATACCTTGAAGTTTTCCAAACCGGGGACTGTGCTTTCAATAGGTCGTGTCCAGACCCCTACCCTCGCCATTCTGGTTCAGCGGCAGAAAGAGATTGAAAACTTTGTGCCTCATGATTCCTGGGAACTTCACACGCGCTTCCGTGATGTGGATTTTACTTACACAGGTGACAGATTTGACAAGGAAGAACAGGGGCTGGAAACTGTTGGGCAGATTGCTCCATTGCCATTTATTATTGATGGTACTTCAAAGAAAAAAGGTCGTGAAGCTCCTCCGCGTCTCTTTGACCTGACGTCTCTGCAGGTTGAGTGCAACAAGAAATTCGGATGGAGTGCTGATCAGACTTTGCAACTGATTCAGAGTCTTTATGAAAAGAAGCTCACAACTTATCCGCGTGTTGACACCACTTACCTCACAGACGATATTTATCCCAAGGTGGCTCCTACTCTGAGGGCCATGTCGCCGTATGCTCGGTTTACGGAGCCTGTGCTCGCCAAACCCATTCCCAAATCAAAGAAGGTGTTTGACAACTCCAAGGTTACAGACCACCATGCCATTATCCCCACAGGCCAGAATCCCTCGGGTATTGATGGGGATGAAAAGAAATTGTATCACCTTGTGGCCATGCGCTTTATTGCTGCCTTTTACCCGGACTGCACCTTTGAAAGTACGCTTGTGGAGGGGCATGCCGGTGATTATCAGTTCAAGACCACAGGTAAAGTGATCATTGAACCCGGGTGGAGAGTGCTTTTCCCTTCAAAAGCAGACAGGGAGAATGCTTCTGATGAATCAGATGAGGACCGTACTCTTCCTGTCTTTGTAAAGGGAGAAAGTGGTGAACATGTTCCTTCTTTGATTAAAAAGACTTCTCAACCGCCAAAGTATTATACTGAGGGTACACTGCTGAGAGCCATGGAAACAGCCGGGAGAAACATTGATGATGATACTCTCAGGGAGGCCATGAAGGAGAACGGAATTGGCCGGCCTTCAACACGAGCTGCCATTATAGAGACTTTGTTCAAGAGGCATTATATTGTCAGGGAACGTAAGAATCTGGTTCCTACTCAGGCCGGCATTGATTTGATTGATACCATTAATGAGGAATTACTGAAGTCGCCCAAACTGACAGGTATCTGGGAAAACAAACTGCGCAGGATTGAACGCGGTGATTACTCCGCCTCTCTGTTTATAAAAGAGATCAGTGAGCTTATCCGCACTGTGGTTCATAATGTGATGAATGAAAGTACCACACAGAAGATTATTGTCGAGTCTGAAAAGCCTGTCAAGGAAGATAAGTCTGCAAAACCCAAGGCTGTCAGAATCAGCAAACTTGAACAGGTTAAATGCCCCGTCTGCGGAGAAGGTCATCTTCTCAAGGGGCGTTCGGCTTTCGGGTGCAGCAGGTATAAGGACGGTTGCACTTTCAGGTTGTCATTTGATGAATGTCCGGCTGACACCAAACCCGGAATCATTAACCGGAAAATAAACGGTAAGAAATGAGTCCGTGGATTGAATGGAGTATTGTTGCACTCCTTGTGGCTGTAGCTGTTTTTTTTCTGGTAAAGTTGCTCCGGAAAGACCCATGCTGCGGGTGTTCGCTTGCCGGTGAATGTCAAAACAGAAAGAAAAGAAATAAAAAAGTTGGCAAATGCCCGTAATGTTATACTTTTTGCTCAGTTTTTTACAAACTTAAATGGTTCTTTATTTGTCTATATAGTACCCTTTGTTTAACTTTGCAGAAACATAACTCAACATAATATTAATAAACTTATATAATATACTATATGGAAAACCAGGAACTTGTTAAACAGGTCACAGAACGTGCTCAGCAGTGGCTCGCTACGGGCTATGATGAAGAAACCAAGGCGGAAGTGCGCCGCATGCTTGAAGCCGAAGATAAGACTGAACTCATTGAGTCTTTTTACCGTGACCTTGAATTTGGAACAGGTGGTCTCCGTGGCATCATGGGTGCCGGTACCAACCGCATGAACATTTACACTGTGGGAGCTGCCACTCAGGGCCTTGCCAACTATCTGAAAGAAGCTTTCAAGGATTTGCCTGAAATCAGTGTTGTTGTCGGCCACGATGTCCGTAATAACAGTCGTAAGTTTGCAGAGATTGTTGCTGATATTTTCTCTGCCAACGGTATCAAGGTTTACCTCTTTGACAACTTCCGTCCCACTCCGGAACTGTCATTTGCAATCCGTCACCTCGGATGCCAGAGCGGTGTAAACATCACTGCCTCTCATAACCCCAAGGAATATAACGGTTACAAGGCTTACTGGAGTGATGGCGCTCAGATTATCGCGCCTCATGATGTCAATATCATTGACAATGTAAATAAGATCAAGAGTGTTACTGAAATCAAGTTCAAGGGTGACCCCTCCAAGATTGAAATCATCGGGGACCAGATGGATAAGGACTTCCTTGCCGCTGTCAAGACCCTCAGCCTTGACCCTGAAGTGATCAAGCGTCATGCTGATCTTAAGATTGTTTACACTCCCATCCACGGAACCGGTGTGAAACTCATTCCTGAGAGCCTGCGTAATTACGGTTTCACCAATATCATCCATGTTCCTGAACAGGATATCCCCTCCGGTGATTTCCCAACTGTAGACTCCCCCAACCCGGAAAATGCTCCTGCCATGGCCATGGCTATTGCCAAAGCCAAGGAAGTGGGTGCGGACCTGGTTGTGGCTTCTGACCCTGATGCTGACCGCATTGGTTGCGTTATCCGTGACAATAATGGTGAGTACCAGCTTATCAACGGCAACCAGATTGTGATGATTCTTCTCAATTACATCATGGTCCGTAACCGCGAGATGGGAAAACTCAACGGCAATGAGTATATTGTCAAGACCATTGTCACCACTGAAACAATCCGTGAGATTGCCAAGAACCAGAACATCAAGATGTTTGACTGCTATACCGGCTTCAAGTGGATTGCTGCTGTAATCCGTGAGCTTGAAGGCACTGAGCGTTACCTCGGTGGTGGTGAAGAAAGTTACGGCTTCCTGGCTGAAGACTTCTGCCGCGATAAGGACTCTGTTTCTGCAATCTCCCTGATGGCTGAAATCTGTGCATGGGCCAAAGACCGTGGTATGGACTTCAACCAGATGCTTCAGGATATCTATCTTCAGAACGGTTATTCTCATGAGGAAGGTGTGTCTGTTGTCCGCACAGGCAAGAGCGGTGCTGAAGAAATCCAGCAGATGATGAAAGACTTCCGCGCCAATCCTCCCAAGTCCCTGGACGGCAGCAAGGTTGTTACCATCAAGGACTATGCTGACCTCAATGAAACAGACACCCGAACCGGAGCTGTTACCAAGATGGACTTCCCCACAACCTCTAATGTACTTCAGTTCTTCACTGAGGACGGTACAAAGGTTTCAATCCGTCCTTCAGGCACAGAACCCAAAATCAAGTTCTACCTTGAAGTTCATGACAAGATGAAGGATGCCGCTGATTACGAGCGCTGCAACAAGGACGCAGCCGCCAAAATTGCCCGCCTCAAAAAAGAGCTCGGCATCTGATCCCGCCCCATCCATAAAAAACAGGAGGCTGTGTCAAAATAGGCGCAGCCTCATTTTTTTCTCAAAATTTTGGCCGCCACAGGCGGAGATTTATTATTATGAGATATCCGTTGGATAACTTAATCCAACATGAGGTTCTGTAACGGGTAATTGTGCCTCAAGCATTTTAGTGAGTTTTTCTTTGGAAACCACATTTCCAACATCATTTGCGATTATTAAGTTGGCAATCACCATCTTTTCTTTTTCTTCATCTGAAAGTTCACACCATGACTTACTCTTATGAGTCTCCCAAGAATCCAACTATTAACGGTCCCAGAATAACTATCATCGTTGAGTTTTGAATAATATGAAAGAGATACAATTGCAACTAACATATCCGGAATATTTACAGGTTCATTCGGATATGATGGAAGGTTATAGAGGGGTGAATTCACAATACGACGATCCATTGTTTCGCAAAATGATGCGAGTGGGGCCTCACCCTATTGAACTTTACTAACAAGAGTGAACTGATTGTTAGGATGAAAACTTTATATTTCACCAATAAGCGTTTCATGTAAGATGTTTAAGGTATCTGAGTCGAGGTTTTAAGAGAATCGAACCAATGGGTGTATATCTCTTTACGATAGGGTTTCAGCCGATCTCCGTCATATTTGAAGTACCATTTTTCTGAGCCGTCATAGCCAACCCATAATGAAGATATAACAGTGTTCGTAGTGTAATCAAACTCAGTCCATTCATCTAAACAATTCCAAGTATATCCTTCGAACGGATCCAAATCCTCTATTTCAGGAAGTTGGTAGGCCCTATAGGTGCTAATTATTTTTTGACCATTACCAGGATTAGCTAACAAAAGCTCCTTTTCTCCATCAAAATTAATATCTACAAATGCAAAAGGCAAACCATGGATGGAATCTAATGTTATTCTGCTTGGATTAGGGAAATCAGGCTGGGGATATTCAAACTCAATGCAGTCAAATGTTTTTAATGAATCAGCAAATCCTTCTATAGAAGGTTGAAAAGTATAATGGGGGATTTGGAAGGAAAGGGAATCGGAAGAAAAATACAGAGTTGCATATGCAACGCCATTAAATTGATAGTTCCTATTGCCATCCGAACCTATACTAAAATGTCCCTCCACATTATATCCATTTATTTTAGAAGAGTATCTGAAGAAAACAGGATAGAATACACGGTTAGTGGTATCACATAAATCATATATGAATTCCCTTCTTTCATTCTCAGACATTCCACTTTGGCGCAAATAATTGGATAGGGTCTTCTCAATCTCTTTTATTTTTGAATCAGAGATAATATAATCGCATGTAGTAACACCAATATCCTTCTGGTCCATATAGGTTTGATGTGTAATATTGCCCTTTGAACAAGTTTCAATAAGAAGTACGCCAACAATTACGGCCAAAAAGAAAAAGAGGGTTTTATATTGAGTCCGGTTCATTTTTGAAATGTTATTGAATTTATATTATACGAAAGATTGCCATAGGTCTCCGAGTTGTGGAATAGGGAAAGGACGGCTCCATAGTGTCGGAAGCTTGTTTCGGTAAGTTGGAGTCAATCACCTTGTATATTTACTAAGTTTTCATTTATAAGAAAAACCATCACTCAATGATAGTGGGAGTAGAAATCCGTACCAAATAATTGTCTGGCGGCGAAAAGCGAGAATCCGCCCGAATATCCGGATATTGCGATGAACTTATTTAATATTTCTTGACGTGGCAACTTGTAGTAAGTCGGGCATTCATAAAAGTAGTTGTTTTTGACAAGTCATTCTTTGTCTAAGAATTTACCAATAGATTCATTTTTACCAATATTATAAGAGACTCCGAACTGCGACATACTTTGTGCTGAAATGCCGAATCCTTTATATTGACAACCGTCAATCATTCGATGTCAGAGATAGGCTGACAGACCATAATCGTGAGGATCGGGACTGAAAGTATTGCGCCCGAATTCTCCTAAGAATCCCAAACAAGTGAAGCCATTATTCGCAATATTTTGCGAAACAAATCTCATTGTCAGGCTTTTACTGAGATTTATTTTGTTCTGTCCGATATTCATATACAGTTACTTGTTCAGGATTTAATTGACTAATGACCTCAACACAGGCGTTTGTGTCATGTTGCTTGTTTTCGGACTTTGCCCATAATGATATGGCCAAAGCAAAAAAAGTGATGAGAAAAAAGATTTTTAATTTCATATTTTTGTGAGACTTTATACAAAGTTATATACCACAACTCTTAATTAGTAAACAGAAGAACGGAAGTGTATAAACTGCCTTATCTGTTGTATGAAGTGATACTATTTTCCAAATACAGCTTTCATTATGGCTTTACCGATTTTCCTTTCCAAGCCTGCCTTAGAAGTAGGAATGCCGGTTTTCTGCGCAAATTGACGTTTGGTTTGAGTTATTCCAATTGCTCTTTTCCACGAAAAGGATAGTCCGGGAATTTTCATTGTCAGAAAAATGATGGTGCACCGAGTTTATTACCCGATGTACCATCGGATTTAGTTATTTCTTAAATAGCCTGATTATTTCACCAATCCATAGAACAAGGGATGTTCCACAGATGATTATTATCCAGTCTATGAGTTTTAGCGGTTCAACATTGAAGAAATCGCCGCCAAAAGAGACAATCAGTATCTGACCAATAAGGATTACGAGGGCAATCAATCCAAATCCTCCGC
>CAZNBD010000012.1:0-10904 GCA_964571405.1 uncultured Bacteroides sp.
AAAGATAACAAAAATCCCACCAATTTCCAAACAAACCCATAAAAGAATAAAAAAACCAAGAGGGGGTCTTGGTTTTTGGGGGGGGCGGGTGGTTAGTTGTCGAGGGGGTAATCGTTGCGGGGGTTGTTGTTCAGGGTGGAGGTGCGCTCGCGTACGAGGTCGGGGTTTGTCTTTTCTTTATCTGCGGTGTCTATTGCTGCTCCGGGGAGGTTTTCAAGCGCTTTCTTTGTTTCTTCACTGAGTGAATCTGTTTTCTTTTTGTCCATAATGCGAGGTGTTTTTAAGTTTTATATTTTACTTTAAAAACACGGTGGAGCTTGTTATGGTTCACTCTCTGACGGGGTTTTGGTTCTGTTGTACCCAGCGGCGGAATGCCGCTGTATCTCCTCTGAATGTGTTGAGGTCTACCTTGCCTCTTACTCCGGGCACTGTCCCTATGTGGCTGTGCTGCCACAGTATCCATTCTTCACCGCGCATCGGTGGGTCTGTGAATGAGCATATCCAGAGCGGTGCGCAGGATGCGGCCGGAGCTCCGGGTCTGAAGAAGCGTCTGTATCCTTTCTTATTAGTATAGATTATGACCGGATGTCCTGCTGCGCGCAGTGTCTGTACCATATTTACTATTCGTTCTGCTGCGAGTGCCGTACCTATTTCGGATGGATTTTTCCACTCTTCTACGTCTACTGCCAAGGGGAGGTCTGTGCCGAGTGTGTCTATTGCGGCAAGGAGGTTCCGTGCCTGCCGTTCTCCGTCACAGTCAAAGCGGAAGAAGTGATATACGCCTGTGATGAGTCCGTTGCTCTTGGCCTCACTGAAGTTATTATGGAATGTGGGGTCAAGATAACTTTCTCCTTCTGTGGCTTTGAGATATACAAAGTCTATACCGGCATCAGCCACGGCCTCAAAGTCTACCTGTCCGTTATGACGTGAAAGGTCTATGCCTCGCACGGGGTAAATGTTCCGGTCCGGCTCTATGTGCTGCGGGGTGGTTATGGGAAACAGTAACGTACATAAAGCGGCCACAATCAGTGCAGTGGCCGCTATTATGCTGATAATTATGTTACGTTTCCGGCGTGCTGACATAAATGAGGTGCAGCTCAGGCCAGGGTCATTCCCTTTTTGAGGGCTTCCTCATTGAGGGGGATGAGGTGATGGTGTCGTTCAGGGAGTGTCTTGCGCAGTCCTCTGATTACGGCATCTGTATTAACCACGGGGCGCAGTTTCAGGAGTGCTCCCAGCAGTATCATATTGTATGTCTTTGAGTTCTTCATCTCAATGGCGGCGGTGGTGGCATCCACCGGTACTACTGTGATGTCTGTTCTTTCAGGCAGGCGGTGGATTCCGGAGGGGTCATATATGAGTGTTCCTCCGGGTTTTACCTTGGACTCAAATTTGTCCAGACTCTGCTGGTTGAGAACCACGGCTGTGTCATATGTGTCAAGAACGGGTGAACTGATGGGCTGGTCTGACAGTATGACGGTTACATTGGCGGTTCCGCCTCGCTGTTCGGGGCCGTAAGAGGGCATCCAGGTTACCTCAAGATCATCCATCAGACCTGCATATGCCAGAATTTTACCCATTGACAGCACTCCCTGGCCGCCGAATCCGGCTATTACTATTTCCTCTTTCATACTGTTTTTTCAGTTTTAAGATCCCCCAGGGGGTATTTTTCAAACATGTGTTCAACCATCCATTCATTGCTCTGTGCCGGTGTGAGTTTCCATCCTGAGTTACAGGTGGATACAATTTCAACCACAGAGGTGCCCTTTTTATCCAGTGTGTTCTGGAATGCTTTTTTAAGGGCGGCCTTGGCCTTGCGGACGGCTGCGGCTGTGTGCACTGCCTGGCGTGTGACATAACAGGTGCCGTCAAGAGTTGCCAGGATGTTGGAGATGGGCAGGGGATAACCGTTGAGGTCTGCACGACGTCCGTAAGGTGTTGTGGCAGTCTTCATGCCCAGGAGGGTGGTGGGTGCCATCTGGCCGCCGGTCATGCCGTAAATGGCGTTATTGATGAAGATGATGGTGATGTTCTCTCCGCGGTTGGCGGCATGAATTGTTTCTGCGGTTCCGATGGCTGCAAGGTCGCCGTCGCCCTGATAAGTAAATACCATGGCGCCGGGATTGAGGCGGGAGGCTGCGGTGGCGAGGGCCGGAGCGCGGCCATGGGGGGCTTCAATCCAGTCCACATCAATATAATTGTATGCAAATACTGCGCAGCCTACGGGAGCGATGCCGATGGCACTGTCCTTGAGGCCCATTTCAGCCAGAAGTTCTGCCACAATCTTGTGGACAACACCGTGGCTGCAGCCGGGGCAGTAATGGGTCACATTATCCGTCAGGAGCTCCGGACGGGAGTAAACCTTGTTCTCAGGTCTGATTATATCTTGGGGTGTCATGTTGTTTTTGATTTATGAGGTTTACTTCAGGGCCGGGAATGCAGCTTTGAGTGCATCAAGGATTTCAACAGGATTGGGAACTATACCGCCCATGCGTCCGAAGTGTTTCACCGGAGTGGAACCGGCGTTGAGGCGTACATCCTCCACCATCTGTCCGGCATTGAGTTCAACGGTGAGAATACCTTTTACCTGTTCTGCAAGGCGGGCAACTTCCTTCTTGGGGAACGGCCACAGGGTGATGGGGCGCAGAAGGCCTATCTTCAACCCGGCCTGACGGGCTTCCTCAATCGCTTTAAGACATATGCGGGCAACTGAACCGAATGCTACAATGAGGTATTCTGCATCCTCTGTGAAGTATTCCTGGAAACGGACCTCGTTTTCTTCTATGCGGCGGTAAGTTTCCTGGAAGCGGAGGTTGTTCACTTCCATCTTGGCTGAATCCAGCTCAAGTGAGGTAACCACATTTCTGTGAGAACGTCCACCGCGTCCGCATGCAGCCCAGGGGCACTGCTCCCTCACTTCCTGCTCTGAGCGGCGGGGACGCTGAGGCGGAAGTATTACTTTCTCCATCATCTGTCCCACAACTCCGTCTGCCAATATCATGGCCGGATTACGGTACTTGAACGCAAGGTCAAATCCGAGGCCTACAAAATCAGTCATTTCCTGAACTGAGGCGGGGGCCAGGACAATAAGGTGATAGTCACCATGTCCTCCGCCTTTTGTGGCCTGGAAATAATCAGCCTGACTGGGCTGGATGGTGCCCAGGCCGGGTCCGCCGCGCATCACATTGACAATTAATGCGGGAACCTCACTGGCTGCAATGTAACTGATACCTTCCTGCTTGAGGCTTACGCCGGGAGAGGATGATGAGGTCATCACGGCTTTACCGGTGGCGGCCCCGCCGAGAACCATATTGATGGCTGCCAGCTCGCTTTCAGCCTGCAGAACCACCATTCCGGTGGTTTCCCAGGGTTTGAGTTCCGCAAGGGTTTCCAGGACCTCGCTCTGGGGGGTGATGGGATAACCGAAATATCCGTCACACCCGTATCTGATGGCAGCGTGGGCAATTGCCTCGTTGCCTTTCATCAGTTTTACTTCTTCCATAATATATCTGAGGGGAAAATGGAGTAAACAATTCAGTTAAGGACTGCGGTCATGCGTTCTTGTCCACCACGCGGTAGACTTCTATGCACGCGTCAGGGCATACTGTGGCGCACGCTGCGCACCCGATGCATGCTTCCGGATGGGCAGTGAATGCATAATGATATCCACGGTCATTGACCTGGTGGGGTTCCAGCAGAAGAACATCGGTGGGACAGGCCACCACGCACAGGTCACAACCCTTGCAGCGTTTACTGTCAATGGTGACAGCTCCGTAAACCTTTGCCATAGTGATTGATATGTAGATGAGAGGGGTTAGTATAAGTTAATAAAGCTGCATCCCGCCGCTGCGGTTCTTGCGCAGGGCAAATATAGTGATTGTTTTTTACTCCACCAAATATTAGGGCATAAAAAAATCGGCTCGCGGCCGATTTTTTTATGGGAATCATGAACTGATCAGAAGCCACCCTTGGCGGATTTGCGGAAGAAGAGCTTGTGATCAATATACTCCTGAGTGGCAATGAGGGTGGGTTTGGGCAGACGCTCATAATAACGGGAGATTTCAATCTGCTCGCGGTTCTCGCTCACCTCCTCCATGTTATCATTGTAGGGGGCGAATTCCTGGAGTTTCTTGTCCAGGTCGCTCTTCATCTGAGCGGCAATCTGGTTTGCCCGTTTTGATATGATGCAGACGGTTTCATAGACATTACCGGTGTCCTTGGAGAGCTCAATCATGTCACGTGTAACGGTGTTGAGCGGCGTGTTGGTTTTCTTGAAATCCATGTTTGTCTTTTCTGTTTAGTTTCTGTAAGTGGTTTGAGGTGAGAGTATCTCCGATTGTTTAATCGGCAGCGTATCTCTGCGCGATACGGTAAATATTATCGGCCTCCTGCCTGTTAGGCGAGTCGGGATAATTGTTGATAAATGAGTAATATTCATCCAGTACGTCACGGAAACGCTCTGCCTTGCGCTCTGAGATGGAGTTGTCAGCCTCTGCGTATCGTGATTTGAGGATGAGGAATTCAAGGTCTTCCTTGTACTTGGAGTAAGGATAATCCCTGATGGCGTTGCGGGCCACTATTACGGCGCTTTCATAATTGTTGCCCATATAGTTACCCAGGTTATAATACAGCTGTGCGTTCTGGAGCTGCTTGAGTGTGAGTTTGTCCTGAAGTTCAAAGATGGCGTTCTGGGCAATGCTCACTTTCTCGCTCCGGGGGAAGTAATCCAGGAATCCCTGCAACTCTTCAATGGCCTTGATGGTGCCGGACTGATCAAGCTGAGGATCCGGTGAGTCAAGATAATATCCGTAACCGGCATAGAAGCGGGCTGCCTCTGTGTATGTTCCGTGAGGATAACGGGTATAATACTGGCGGAGGTAAGCTCCGGCTGTGGGATAGTCATGGTTCTCATAGTGGCTCATACCCAGGAGGTAAAGGCTTTCCTCGGCACGGTCATAACCGCGGAACTGATTGATGCAGTCCTGCAGCAGTGTGGCCGCCTGGACATAACGCTTGTCCTGGTAAGCCTGTTTGGCATAATCAAACTTGTAATTCAGGTCTGTGCTTTTGAGTGCTTTCTGGTACTCTCCGCAGGAACAGAACACAAGTGCCGCTATGATGTATAAAAAGTATCTGTACATTTAACTTCTGAAAGTAAACGCTTTTTTCAGCGCAAGTGCAAAGGTAATAATAAAATCCGGAATATCTGCCGCTGAAAGATTAAAAATGTGTTTTCTTCTGAATTATTAACATTTGTACTTACATCACATTGAGGACCTGCTCCTTTATCTGCTCCAGATTATCTTTCATGCGTACCACGCAGGCCTGCATGCTGGCGTGATTGCTCTTGGAGCCTAAGGTGTTGATTTCACGTCCCATTTCCTGGGCGATGAAACCTAATTTCTTACCTTGTCCTGGGGCGGGGGAGGCCATGGTGTCACGGAAATAGGCTATGTGTTTGGCCAGGCGTTGTTTCTCCTCTGCCACATCCAGTTTCTCAATGTAGAAAATCATTTCCTGTTCCAGGCGTCCCTTGTCAAAATCAATGGCAGGAATCTTGGCTATGCCTTCCTGAAGGCGCTGACGGATACGTTCCAGGCGTTCAGACTCAAAGGGTGTCACTTCCTCCATCAGGGCTGCAATGGCATCAAGGCGCACTGTAAAGAATTTTTCAAGTTCAATGCCCTCTGCACGGCGGTGCTGCATGAGCTGCTCAACTGCCTCAGAGACAACAGCGGAGAGGACGCTGAGCTGTTCGGCATCAGCCTCGGCAGGCGTGGGGCTGGTGACAGCTTCAGGTAAAC
Source organism: uncultured Bacteroides sp. (assembly GCA_964571405.1). Lineage (GTDB taxonomy): Bacteria > Bacteroidota > Bacteroidia > Bacteroidales > Muribaculaceae > CAG-873. The sequence goes on from CAZNBD010000012.1 coordinate 5,805, forward strand.
GCAGGGAGAGGCTGATAAGATCTGACGGAAGGGGCTCTCCCAGTTCCGCAGACACAGCACGCAGCTGTTCAATGTATTGTCCGATGACAGCGCCATTTATGGTGGACGCTGAAGCTGCGGGAGCTCCCTGTACGTTCTCCACCGTCACCACCATATCCGCCTTGCCCCTCTCAAGCCGGCGGGAAATGACGCCGCGCACTTCAAGCTCCTGCTGGCGGAATGAGTAAGGCAGACGGACATTGAGATCCATCTGCTTGGAATTCAGGGATTTTATTTCTGCGCTTATTTTGAGGTTTCCTACTGAAGCTGATGCCTTGCCGAAACCTGTCATGGACATTAACATATCTTCTCCGGCTTATTTATTGCGGCCACTGGCCATTTTTGTGGGGCAAAATTACAAAAAATCCTTTCAATAAAGGCGGATATAAAGTAAAAATTTATAACTTTGCGGTACAAAGTAACAAGCAATGGCAGTAATTTTGAATATAGAGACTTCCGGGAGTGCCTGCTCGGCCGCCCTCACCGCTGAGGGAATGGTGCTTGCGCACCGGGAGGAATTTGAGGGCCGGAACCACGCAGCTATGCTCAGTGACTTTATCCGTCACTGCCTTGACCATGCAGCCAAGCATGAGATTGCTGTCCAGGCTGTGGCCGTCAGCATGGGGCCGGGCAGTTATACCGGACTCCGCATTGGCCTGAGTGAGGCAAAAGGTCTTGCTTACAGTCTTCAGATTCCCCTGATTGGAATTGAGACACTGAAATTACTCACCGTTCCGGTGATGTTTGAGCATGATGTCCCTGAGGATGCTGTCTTTATCCCCATGGTGGATGCACGCCGCATGGAAGTTTATACAGCTGCATATGACATGGCTCTGAATCAGCTCATTGCCCCCTGTGCAATGATTCTGGATGAAACTTCTTTTGAGCAGTTGAAGTCCTCAGGCAGACCCATTTACTATTTTGGAAGCGGAGCGGCCAAGGCGCAGCCAATTTTCGCTGACTGTCCCGGTGCGGTGTATGTACCGGATGTTGAGGCACTTGCAGTCAACATGCTTCCTCTGTCTGAAATGAAATATGCGGCCAGGGATTTTGAGGACACCGCTTACTGCGTTCCCATATACCTGAAGGATTTCCAGGCCACTGTTCCCAAAAACAAAATCTGACGGATTATGGCACAGAGAGTTCCTGAAGAATATCGCGCTGATCTCCGCGCAGCAGTTGATGTGCTGCGCCGCGGGGGAGTGATTCTATATCCCACGGATACCATCTGGGGAATTGGATGTGATGCCACAAATTCTGATGCTGTCAGACGTATTTTCAAGATCAAGGAACGCTCAGACTCAAAGGCCCTTATTACGCTCGTTGGTTCTCTGGCCCAGCTTGAACGTACTGTGGAGGAAGTGCCGGAAGTCGCATACCAGTTGCTGGATTGTGCCGTTACTCCGCTCACAATTGTTTATGACAGTCCTGCAGCAGCTTCCGGAATTGCGCCGGAGCTTCTTGCCCCGGACGGGACCATTGGCGTAAGGCTCACAGCGGAGGCTTTCAGCGCGGAACTGTGCCGTATGCTGGGGCGTCCATTGGTCAGCACATCCGCAAACATCAGCGGGCAACCGGCACCACGCACTTTTTCTGAAATTTCACCTCAGGTAAGCGAAGCAGTGGATTACGTCTGCCTCAGCCGGAGGGAAGAAAACAAACCGGTGGCTCCTTCAGGAGTCATTAGGCTGAGCAATAACGGAGTGGTTAAAGTAATACGCTGATAAACTGATGGATAAAGGCAACTATTCCCGTAAACTGTTTATGTTTAATGACCTGCTCATGGTGGGTCTGGGATGGTTTTGCTTCAATATTACCAGATATTTCGCCATACCCCATACAGGGGATTTTTCACACGGCCTGTATGGGTGGCTCCGTTACAGTCAGGTGGTTCTCGGTCAGGTACTCGTTCCCATCGCCATGGTAGTACTGTATGCCATTTCCGGCTCATATAACAAGTACAGCACCATGCGTACCAGCCGCCTTGAGGCCACTTTGAACACCTTGGGCGTCAGTCTGGTAGGTGCATTAGGTATATATTTTGCCGTTCTGATGAATGACCGGATTCCGGAACGCCTGGCAAATTATGAAATAATCCTGATACTTTTCGGTCTCCTGACTGTCCCCACTCTGTTTGGCCGTATTATACTTGTAAAACAGAATGTTAAGCGCTTAAAAGAACCGTTATACCAGGCAAGGGCACTGATTGTTGGAGCTGTTTCCAAACAGAAACACCGTGTTACCAAACTCATGAAAGCTGCTTACGCCAGCGGCCTGAATATTGTGGGACTGGTGGATATGGAAGGCAAAAGCAACCGCTCTTTCATGAACGGGCTTCCGGTCAGTTCGGACTGGAAAAAGGAAATGACACGCCCTGATATTGAGGCTCTTGTATTTCTGCATGATGATTCTTCACAGAGTCAGAATTCAAGTTTTGTTGACAAGCTGTACGGCTTGAACAAGACGGTATATATCACGCCTGACTATTACGGCCTGCTCAGCATGAAGCCCCGTCTTACGTCAGTGCTGTCCGAGCCTCTGGTGGAACTGACCGGTACATGTATTGCACCGGGAACAGCCAACATCAAACGTCTTTCAGACATTGCTGTATCAGCATTGGCTTTGGTGGCACTTATCCCGGTGTACGCAGTGCTGTCCATCCTTATACCGCTTGACAGCCCCGGTTGCCCGTTTTACCGTCAGGAAAGAATGGGGCTCCACGGAAAGCCGTTTAAAATAATCAAGTTCCGCACCATGTTCAAGGGTTCTGAGAACGATGGCCCCGCACTCTCTTCTGAAAAAGATAAACGTATCACCCGCCTGGGACATTTCCTGCGCAAGTACCGCATTGATGAGCTGCCTCAGTTCTGGAATGTCCTTGTGGGTGAGATGTCACTGGTTGGCCCCAGACCGGAACGTGAGTATTATATCCGTCAGATTCTTCAGAGACATCCCAGTTATGTGCTTCTGCACCAGGTTCGGCCGGGTATTACTTCATGGGGCATGGTCAAATACGGATATGCATCAAATGTTGACCAGATGTGTGAGCGCCTTGCTTATGATCTGCTTTATGTGCAGAACATCAGCACTGCAATTGACCTCAAGATATTACTTCATACAGTAAGCACCGTGCTTCACGGAAAAGGATTATGAGCGCCCCGCAGAAATCAGCAGTCAAAATCAAGGAGACTTTTCTCCGTTTTCTCCTGTGGCGTGAAAAACACATCAAGGAGAAGAACTTCATTCTCCTGCTGTCACTCATTGTTGGCATATTCAGCGGTCTGGCTGCGGTTATTCTCAAGTTCCTCATACATTTCATTTCCCATGTCCTGACCGGGAAAATCAATCTTGAGTCAGGGAATTATCTTTACATCCTCCTCCCGGCAATCGGAGTTATTGTAACAGCTCTGTACGTCAGATATATAGTAAGAGATAATATCAGTCACGGTGTCACTCGCGTCCTGTATGCCATTTCACAGAACAAGAGCCGCCTCAAGCGCCATAACATATACACCTCTGTAATAGCCAGTAGTGTAACAATCGGCTTCGGTGGTTCAGTGGGAGCTGAAGGACCTATAGTTTACACCGGAGCCGCCATCGGTTCAAATCTTGGAAGCACCTTCCGTCTGAGCCCGCGCCTGCTTATGATTCTTGTTGGCTGCGGGGCGGCTGCAGGTATTGCCGGTATCTTCAAGGCTCCCATTGCCGGAATGTTGTTTACCCTGGAGGTGCTGATGCTGGACCTGACCACAGTCTCCGTGATGCCCCTGCTGATTGCCTCCATCACCAGTACCACCATAGCGTACATGTACACCGGTTATGAGTTTGAATTCTTCTTTGCCCAGACTGAGGATTTCTATATCTCCCGCATACCGTTTGTGATAGTTTTGGGGCTGGTCTGCGGGTTTGTGTCCCTGTATTTCACACGGGTAATGAACATGATGGAAAACATGTTCCGCGGAATATCAAATCCATGGGTCAAGACCGCCATCGGCTGCAGTATCCTTTCACTGCTTGTCTTCCTCTTTCCGCCCCTGTACGGTGAAGGTTACGGCGCAATTGTTGGCCTGCTGGCCGGGGACACATCCTCAATTGTAAACGGCTCCGTATTTTATTCTGACCGCAATGAATTCTGGTTCCTTGCATTATTTATAGGAGCCATCATATTGACCAAGGCATTTGCCACCTCCGCCACAAACGGAGCAGGCGGTGTGGGCGGAACATTTGCCCCGTCACTATATGTGGGTTGTATGACCGGATTCCTGTTTGCATTTATTGTAAATCACCTTGGAGTGGGACCGGAACTGTCAGACAAAAACTTTGCACTCATCGGAATGGCCGGAGTAATGTCAGCCGTAATGCATGCCCCGTTGATGGCCATCTTCCTCACAGTGGAACTCACAGGAGGATATGAGCTGTTCCTGCCCCTGCTCATAGTCAGCACCATAGCATACGGCACCATAAAAGTGTTTGAGCCATACTCAATTTATACCATGCGCCTGGCAAAACGTGGAGAACTCATCACCCATCATAAGGATAAAGCCGTACTCACCCTCCTCAAGGTCAATAATGTCATAGAAACCGACTTCCTCCCCGTCCATCCGGACATGACACTCAAGGAAATGGTGGATGTCATCGCCGTGAGCAAACGTAATCTCTTCCCCGTGGTAAGCTCCTCAGGAGAACTTGTCGGAATAGTATTGCTTGATGATATACGTAATATAATGTTCAGGCCGGAACTTTACCGGAGAATGCTCGTTTCCACTTTCATGGCCATGCCGCCTGCACGTATAGAAATAACGGACAGCATGGATGAAGTCATGAAAAAGTTTGATCACACCGGAGCGTGGAACCTCCCTGTGGTGGACAAAGGAATATATGTAGGATTCGTTTCCAAATCCAAAATCTTCAATTCTTACCGCCGCGTCCTCCGCCACTTCTGCGAAGACTAACGTCCCCAAGGTTAAGCCTGCTCCAATTTCAGATTTTATTTCTGGGGCTTATACAAAAAAATTCCGGTGCCTGGTGGAACCGGAATTTTTTTATGATTATTAGCCTTAT
>CAZNBD010000012.1:11004-42187 GCA_964571405.1 uncultured Bacteroides sp.
AAAAAAATTCCGGTGCCTGGTGGAACCGGAATTTTTTTATGATTATTAGCCTTATTATTCGCCGGGGATGATGGCCTCGGAGGGGCAAACTGAAGCGCAGGTACCGCAGTCAATGCAGGTATCGGGATCGATGTGGTAGATTTCGCCTTCAGAGATAGCTTCAACGGGGCAGTTGGGCAGACAGGTGCCGCAAGCCACGCATGCATCGGTAATTACGTATGCCATTGGAGTAATTGTTTGATGGGTTAATTAATATTTGTGGTTTTGTAAGTGCAAAGTTAATACAAATTATTGTTCTGTCAAGGCCTCCGGCTCTTTTTCTGTAAAAATTATGATGCTGTCTGTGTCCCGGCCTCCTTAAGTACTTTGTGCCAGACGTGCCTGTAAGCTATGAACATCATTATATCTGTCAGTACCCAGCTGCACGGATATACCAGCATCAGCTCTCCGAAGGTGCTGCCGAACATGGGGAAAAGAAATACCCAGAACACACGCAGGACGCATGTGCCGCCTATCACAATCAGGGTGGGAAGCATGGAGCGCCCCATGCCGCGCATGGCACACGCCGCCACCTCATAAAATGTGGCAACCCACTGGAACATCAGCACCACCTCAATGCGTGTGTAACCGAATTCCGCCACTGTGGCATCTGAGGTAAATATGGACATAAACGGTGTCCGCAGCCAGAATACAAGGAGGTTGAGCACCACTGTGGTGGCCACGGCCCAGCCAAGTGAGATCCTGAAAACCCTCCGGATGCGGTCTGTGTTTCCCGCTCCGTAGTTCTGACTGATAAAGGCCACGGCTGTCTGTGAGAATCCGCTCATCACAAAGTAACAGTAAAACTCAAAGTTGACGGCTGCGGCGGAACCGGCTATGCAGTCAGGCCCGAAATTATTGATGGCGGACAGTATCAGGGTGTTGCTGAATGCAAACACTGCTCCCTGCAGTCCGGCCGGAAGACCTATGGCTATAATTTTCTTGAGCTGGACCGGATTGGGTGCGAGAGCTCTCAGGTTAAGATGAATATCTCCCTGCTCACGCATCAGCAGAATTATTATGGCACCGGCATTTACAGCATTGGAGATAACAGTTCCCCAGGCCACGCCTACAACCCCCATGTCCATCACCACAACAAAGAGGAGGTTGAAGCCCACATTTATTATACCTGCAGCAACAAGGCAGTAAAACGGCCTGCGGGTATCTCCCACACTGCGCAGTACCGCGGCTCCAAAGTTATATATCAGCATCAGGGGCAAGCCCACTACAAAGACTCGCATATACAGCAGGGCGTCATCCATAACCTCCTCTGGCGTTCCCATCACCTCAAGAACCGGCCTGGATAATCCCAGTCCCAGTGCCAGCATGGCAGCTCCGCATATGAGTGCCAGAACCATGGCGGCTGAGACGGCCCGGCGAACGCCGTCTGCGCTCCGCTGTCCTATATAATTGGCAATTACAACATTCACACCAACGCTCATGCCCACAAACAGGTTAATCAGCAGTCCAATCACCGGCCCGGTACAGCCAACGGCGGCCAGCGCATGAGGACCGCTGAAATGACCTACAACTGCAATGTCCACCGAGTTGAAGGACTGCTGCAGTATTCCTGTTGCAATAAGTGGAAGGGCAAATAATATCATTCTTCCGGCCAGAGGACCGGAAAGCATGTTGATGGAGCCTGTCGCTTTTACTTCTTTCATAATTCAAGTACAAAATTAATACAAACATTTGACCTGTGCCCCAAAAATTTTTGTTAATTTTGCGCTTAAGAAAAATTGTCTTCAAATGACACGTAAATACGATTATCTGGTCATAGGTTCAGGCATAGCAGGTATGAGCTTTGCCCTGAAAGTTGCTCGCCCCGGAGTTAAGGTTGCTCTGGTATGCAAAAGCACCCTTGATGAAGCCAATACAGCTCTTGCCCAGGGCGGAGTGGCTTCCGTTACCAACCTGGAAGTTGATGATTTTGACAAACATGTCCATGACACCCTGGTGGCCGGGGACTGGCTCAGTAACCCCGCCGCTGTGGATATGGTGGTCAAGAACGCTCCTGAGCAGATCCGGCAGCTCATCAGCTGGGGTGTGGATTTTGACCGCAATCCCGACGGAAACTTTGATCTCCACAAGGAGGGCGGCCACTGCGAGTTCCGTATCCTTCACCATGCCGACAATACCGGTTATGAAATCCAGCAGAGCCTCATCCGTGCAGTGCGTGAATGCCCGCATATTGATATTTTTGAAAATCATTTTGCCATTGAAATCCTCACACAGCACCACTTGGGCAAGATTGTTACCCGCCGTACGCAGGATATAGACTGTTACGGTGCGTATGTGCTCAACATTGAAACCGGTGAGGTTGATAAATTCCTGGCACGGATAACAGTTATGGCAACAGGTGGCGTGGGTGCCGTTTATCAGACAACCACAAATCCCCTAATCGCCACAGGAGACGGAATAGCCATGGTTTACCGCGCCAAGGGTACCGTCTCAGATATGGAATTCATCCAGTTCCATCCCACAGCGCTCTATCATCCCGGAGACCGCCCCTCCTTCCTCATCACCGAGGCCATGCGTGGTTACGGTGCGGTGCTCCGCAATAAGAAAGGGGAGGAATTCATGCACAAATATGACCCGCGGCTTTCCCTTGCTCCGCGTGATATAGTGGCCCGCGCCATTGACTCTGAAATGAAAATCAATGGTGATGACCATGTATATCTGGACGTCACCCACAAGGACCCGGAGGAAACAAAGCGCCACTTCCCCAATATTTACGCCAAGTGTCTTTCCCTGGGAATTGATATCACCAAGGATTACATCCCCGTGGCTCCGGCAGCCCATTATCTCTGCGGAGGTATCAAGGTGGACCTCAACGGAGAAAGCTCCATTGCCCATCTGTATGCCCTGGGTGAATGTTCCTGCACAGGTCTCCACGGTGGTAATCGCCTTGCTTCCAACTCATTGATAGAGGCAGTGGTGTACGCTGACGCTGCCGCGCGTCATGCTTCATCCGTTATAGGAGGTATCAACTTCCGTGAGGATGTGCCGGACTGGAACGATGACGGAACCGAGCGGCCGGAGGAAATGGTGCTCATCACACAGAGTATCAAGGAAGTAAATCAGATAATGGGTACATATGTGGGAATTGTGCGCAGCAATCTCCGCCTTGACCGCGCATGGAACCGCCTGGATATCCTTTATGAGGAGACTGAACGCCTCTTCAAGCGCAGCAAGGCTTCACGTGAAATATGTGAGCTCAGAAACATTATCGGTGTAGGATACCTGATCATGCGCCAGGCCAAGGAGAGAAAAGAATCCCGCGGCCTCCATTACACCATTGATTATCCTTCCAAATCCCGCAGCTGATTATGAAAAAGATACTCTCGGCAGTTGTAATTTGTGTGCTGTCACTGGCGGTCCTTTCAGGCTGCAAGCACACCGCGCCCAAGAATACTGATACCCTGGTGATTCTCCACACCAATGACACCCATTCACACATTAACCCTGAAGAGGCAGGCGGTGGAGCGCTCAGGCGTATGGCCGCTATTGACTCAATCCGGAGCAAGTACAGCAATGTTCTCCTGCTTGACGCGGGAGATGCAGTCCAGGGTTCCCTGTACTTTTATCTTTATGGAGGCAGGGTAGAGCAGGAAGTGCTCAATATTATGGGTGTGGACGCAGGAATACTCGGCAATCATGAATTTGACAACGGAATGGATTCCCTGGCCATGATGATGAGCCTGCGTAATTCCCCGTTGATTTCTTCAAATTATGACATGAGCGCCACTCCCCTTGACGGTGTTTTTGTGCCTTATGTCCTGAAGGAGTACGGTGCCAAGAAAATTGCAATTCTGGGAATAAATCTTGACCCTGACGGAATTCTGGCCGCCGGAACATATGACGGACTGAAATTCTTACCCATTATAGCCACAGCCAATGCCCTGGCTGACAGCCTGAAGATGGAAGCCGGAGTGGACGGCGTAATAGCCCTCACTCACATCGGTTATGATCCTGTCGGACTGGTTGGTGACAGCCTTCTGGCTGCCAACAGCAGGAACATTGATATAATTATTGGAGGTCACAGCCATGATCTCATAGACCCCTCCACGCCCGCAGGCGCTTCCCGCAGCCGTGTGCGCAATCTCGCCGGCCGTGAGGTGCTGGTCACTCAGACCGGCCGTTACGGCATGAACCTGGGCAAGATTGAGATTCCCATTGACAGCATCGGCACCGGACGCCCTGATTATGAGATTATTCCCATAGACCACCGCTTTGACCGTTACAGAAACGCTGCGCTGGAAAACTTGCTGGCACCATATCAGAGAGGTCTTGATTCTCTCATGACACTGTGGGTGGCACGCACTGAAAGGCCTCTGCCCATGCGCGGTGATGAAATGCTGAATTTCTTTTCTGATTATGTACTGCTGCGCGGCCGGGAAATTGCACCAAATGTTGACCTGGGAATTACCAATCTTGGTTCCCTGCGTACTGATCTCCCTGAGGGTCCGATCTCAAAGGGGCATATCCTCAATCTCATACCATTTAAAAACCATATTACAGTGGTGGATATGAAGGGTTCAGACCTCATTGATGTATTCAAGGTGATGGCAGGTACAGGCGGCAATGGAGTCAGCGCCAACGTCCGTGGTTCTTATAGAACTGAAAACGGAGATTCACATTACGTTGGAGCCACAATTGACGGTGCACCCATTGATCCCAACCGTATATATCGCGTGGCCACTAATGATTATCTGGCCCGCGGAGGTGATTATATGAGCGGATTCCTTAACAGCACCACAGTTGCCGTAAGCCCTGAAGTTTTATATGATGACATGCTGGAGTACTTCTCACGCTTCCCTGACAATTCCGGCGTGTTTGGCGGCTCTGCCGAACCACGTTGGACTCAGGTGCAGTAATATTTCTATCAAGAACATACACAATCTTTCTATCTATATCTCATGCGCCTTACTTTTAGAGTTTTACTTATAAGTGTAATAGCCCTGTTGCCCTTCACATCCTCAGGACGCGATGCCCGTATTCTCTCCATTGGAAAAGAGGAACAGGCAGCCCGCTGGGCGGATTCCGTTTATAACTCCCTGACTATGCGCCAGAGGGTTGGTCAGCTGGTGTTTGCCAAGCTTGACCCCTCACGCGGTCAGCAGTCTGCAACTGCCCTCCGCAGCCTCATTACAAATCAGGAAGTTGGCGGTCTGCTTTTCAGTGAAGGTTCAATAGAGGATTATGCAACTCTCAATAACCTGGCGCAGAGTATCTCTCGGGTTCCATTGCTGATGACCTTTGACGGTGAGTGGGGCCTGAGCATGCGTATTGAAGGTACTCCCAGATTTCCTCACAATATGGCTCTCGGCGCGGTGCAGAACCCACGTCTGCTTTATGATTACGGTAAGGAGATGGCGCGTGAGTGCCGCCTGATCGGTATTCAGGCCAACTTTGCTCCCGTGGGTGATGTCAATACAAATCCTGCCAACCCTGTAATAGGTTACAGAGCCTTCGGCGCTGACCCCCGTAAGGTTGATATTGCTTCCACTGCATATTCCCTCGGTCTTGAAGACGCCGGAGTACAGTCTGTTATAAAGCACTTTCCTGGACACGGTGATACTGAAGTAGACTCTCACAAGGCCAAACCCACCGTTACTCACACCCGTACTGCCCTGGACAGCACAGACCTTGTTCCCTTTCGCGGATATACAAATGCCGGGCTATCGGGTATAATGGTGGGGCACATTGCAGTTCCCGCGCTTGATCCCTCCGGCACACCGGCCTCCCTCTCCCCGGCCATTACCACTGAGCTGTTGCGTAATGACTTGGGATTTAATGGACTGATATATACAGACGCACTCGGCATGCGCGGAGCAACAGATGCCTCCGGCCGTGCCCCCGGTCTGGCGGCACTTTTGGCCGGAGCGGATGTGCTGCTTTCACCCCTGAGCCCTCGTGATGAAATAAACGCCATCATGGCTGCTCTCCGTAACGGTACTATAACAGAGTCAGTTATTGAAGACCGCTGTAAGCGTATCCTCCGTTATAAATATTATCTCGGTCTGTCTGAGCGCCCTGTGGTGAACAATGATATACGGGCCCTCACCGCTGAGATCAATTCTCCGCAGGCGCAGGCTCTGGTTCAGCGCCTTTCTGATGCTGCGGTGACAGTTCTCAGAAACAACAATAATGTTCTGCCAATCGGAAATCTGGCTGATAACAAGATAGTTATTGTTGCAATCGGCCACGGAAAAGGAAATGCTTTTGTCAATACCTGCCTCCATTATGCTGACGCTGACGTGATTAATTATACAGGAGTGCTTTCAAACGCTCAGAAAAATTCTATCCGTCAGGCCAATACAGTCATTGCCGCAGTGTTCAATGACAGCATACCCTCCCGGGAAAAGTTCAGCACTGTCGTTAACCTGGCACCTGACAAGACAGTGGGTGTATTCCTTGTCAATCCGTACAAGATGAAGAAATTCGGAGCCGCACTCACTCCGCTCAAGACCCTGGTTATTGCATATGATAACATACCGGAACTTGGACGCAGCGCAGCTGAAGCTCTCTTCGGAGGCATAGCCGTCAACGGTAAGCTCCCCGTTCCCCTCAACGGAGTGGCGCCCATCGGTGCAGGGGTGGATCTTCCAAAATCACGACTCGGCTTCAGCAGTCCTGTTGCAGAAGGTCTTGCTCCATGGCTGACTGACTCCATTGACGCCATTGTCAACGAGGGCCTCAGGCTCGGTGCCTTCCCCGGCTGTCAGGTTGTTGTGGCACGTCACGGAAATATTGTTCATTCAGGAAATTACGGCCGCACAGGTGGTACCGGTTCTCCCCGTGTGGATGCACGCACTGTTTATGACCTGGCTTCTGTCAGCAAGGCCACCGGTACTCTCCCCGGCATAATGAAGGCTTATGATATGGGATTGTTCCGCCTCTCGGATACACTGGGACGTTTCATTCCGCAGATCTCTGACAGCGCCAAAAAAGCCATTACCATGCGGGAACTCCTTTACCATGAGAGCGGAATGCCCGCATCTCTGAATATGTATAAGGTGATGATTGACAGCAATTCTTATACTGGAAAAATGATCACGCCCCGCCGCGATGCAGTGCACAATATCCGTATAGGCCGCAATTCATATGGTCACCGCAATGCCCGCATGCGCCGTGACATTACCTCAACTACCCGCTCCGAGCAGTTCCCCATTGAGGCCGCAAACGGAATTTATACCGGACGCAACACTTATGACACAATAATGTCCACCATTTATAACATTCCCCTGCGTAGCAGTAAGAATTACAATTATTCCTGCCTGAACTTCTGCCTCCTGATGGATGTGGAACAGCGGCTGACCGGCAGAAATCATGATGAATTTGTCGGCACGGAGATTTTTGCCCCCTTGGGAGCATACCGTACGGGTTACCGTCCGCTGGAATGGGTGAGCCGTGATGAGGTGGCTCCCACTGAGAATGATACTTTCCTCCGCCGCCAGATTGTGCACGGTTATGTACATGACGAGACTGCCAATTTTTCCGGAGGTGTGCAGGGTAACGCCGGCTTGTTTTCCAATGCGGAAGGCCTGGCCAAAATCTGTCAGATGTGGCTCAACGGAGGTAGTTACGGAGACAAGCGTGTCCTCTCTCCTGAGACAGTTCAGCTCTTCACCACAGACAAGAGTCCCACATGCCGTCGTGGACTGGGCTTTGACAAGCCGGATGTATCAAATCCTGACAATTCTCCCACAGCGGAGGAGGCAGGAGAATCAGTGTTCGGACATCTCGGTTTCACGGGAACATGTTTCTGGGTTGATCCGGAAAATGATTTGATTTATATCTTCCTGACAAACCGTGTGTACCCCACACGTGAAACTCCAGTGTTCAATTCATATTCCATCCGTCCACGTCTTTTCAGCCAGATTTATAATGCCATTGAACAATAAGTTATTAATCCTTTTATTATTTGTACTTTCATTCATTCCCCTTCAGGCCGCTGAAAGAACTGATTCACTGCGGACACGTAAACCTGCACAGACTGTAACACAGATTGGAGCATCGTTAGTCCTCAATGCCGGTATCACAGAAGGCCTGAAGCACAATATACACCGCTGGCGTCCTAACCGTGAGGATGATCACAGCTTCCCCTCACGTCACACCAGCTGGGCCTTCACCGCATCAACCATACTCTCAAATGAGTTTTACCGCAGCGCTCCATGGGTGCCGGTAACTGCTCAGACTCTTGCTTCAGTGGTTGGGGTACAACGCGTGGCAGCCGAATGTCATTACGGCACAGATGTAATCGCCGGAGCCTTTATTGGAGTGGCTTCAACAGAATTGAGTTATTTTCTTGGACGTGTCATTTTCCTGCGCAAGTTCAATTATACACCCGTAAAAGTTTCAGAGCTCGGAAAGAAAGTAGAGATAATCAGTAACTCCACTATTCTCATCCCCTTTATAGAAGACACCGGGGCCGGAGTGTGTGCTGATGCCGGAGTCAGAATCCCCTTTAATAATAATTTAGGCTGTGTATGTGAGTTGTATTATCTCTCTTTTCCTCTGAACGGTACTTCCGCCGGATTAACAACCGGAATCTCTTACCGTCATGCCCTTAAAGGCCCCTTTGAGTTGGAGGCACATGCTTACGGAGGTGCCGGCTCTTTTAGTATTTGGGGTTATTATGGGATGACCGGAATTATTGCAGCCGGGGTGTCCTCTGCCATGTATCTGACTGAGCGTTTTGCTGTCACTGCCGGGATGGGATACCATAACGTTACTTGTATATCAGGTTTTCACTGCATGAGTGTCTCCATCGGTACGCGCGCCCGTTTCTAAGCATATAATATTTTGCCCCCTGTAATATTTTCCTTGTTGAGGCGTTAATATTGTATGAGCAAAATCAGTAAGGAAGTAACGGATAGAGTTGTCTTTGTAGGCCCGGATATCAAGGAGGCCGGCGGTATGGCAGCAGTGCTGCGTAATTACCGCTCAATGTTACCTTCATTTCATTATGTCCAGACCAATAGCCGTCACGGCACCATGCGCGGCGCGGTTTATCTGGCCTCTGCATTTGCCAAACTTTCATGGCAGCGTATGCGCGGGCGCCGCATCATGCATGTTCACGGCTGTTCCGGTAAGTCCTTTGTCCGCAAGGGCCTCCTTATCCGCTGGGGGCGCCTCTTAGGTTTCCGCGTTGTATTCCACTGTCACGGCGGAGGAATCCGCCAGTATTTTGATTCAATCGGTAAGGAGAAAGCAGTATCAACCCTGAACCAGTGTCAGGCCATTGTGGCTCTGAGCAGAGTCTGGCAGGAGTATTTCATGGATACCTTCCACCGCACTGACGTGTTTGAAATCAATAATGTGGTACTTCCTGCCGCAGCCACCCACACTGACAGAGACGGTCGCCTGCGTCTTCTCTTCTTGGGTGCCATCAATGATAATAAGGGTATCTTTGACCTGGTGGAAACAATACGCGCCAACGCAGAGCGCTGGCGCGGTCGTGTTTTGCTCACAATTGGAGGCTCAGGTGAGAACTCCCGTCTGCTCAAGGCCATTGAAGGTCTTGAAGACCTCATCAATTATGCCGGAGTAATTTCAGGGCAGGAGAAAGATCAGATAGTTGCCGCCACGGATGTGGCCGTTCTTCCTTCTTATATTGAAGGACTTCCCATGTTCATCCTGGAGAGCATGGCTGTCGGCTTACCCGTTATCTCAACCCCTGTGGGTGGAATACCCTCCATTGTGGAGGACGGTGCCAACGGCATCCTCTTTCAGCCCGGAGATAAGAAAGCCCTCGCTGCCGCCATTGATTTTTATCTGGACAATCCTCAGATGATGGTGAGCCATGCGGCTGAGTCATTACGCCGCATAGCACCATATCTTCCGGCTCAGATTACTGAGCGGCTTTCTGAAATTTATCAGAACTTATAACTTACGCCGATAGAGGGCACAATTGCATGCGCATCGTAATGTGCTGAGAATGTGCTCTTGGCTGCCATGGGCTCTATCAAGCCTGACAGTCCGTTCTGTGCAATAAGGCCGTTATATGCCGGAGCAAGAAGGTTATCTGAGCTTCCTGTGCCGTCAGCACCCGGGCTGCATACGTACATGAAGGCCACATCAACTGACAGTCCTGAAATCGGGCGGAAAGAGAATCCAACAGTGGGTACATACTTGGTCATGCCCGGAGTCTCGGGATTGTAATGCTGGTCATTGCAGGGTGAAAAATCCACCATCAGTCCCGCACGTACATCAAAACGCTTGGTCAGTCCGTATTCTGCGCCCAAGTGATAAGTCATTGCATTCTTATACTGCTTGGGAATGGGGCGGCTGTAGAGTTCGGGGTCAAGGCCGTCAAAGGTTATCTGAAGCTCGCGGTAAGTCTTCCAGCCGTTCAGCTGGGCGTCAAAGGCAATTGAAAGATTGTCAATAGGCTTGTAACATACACCTGCTGTAAAGATATAGGGGCAAGGCATTGATGCGTCAAAATTGGCATTGTCCATCACATCAAGCTGCTGACCCAGGATCAGACGTGCCTGTTCGTTTGCATAGCTCAGTGAAGCATCACCGGCGGTTACATGCATGTTCATTTTTGAACGGAAGGAAGCACCGATGCTCAGGCAGGGCAGGGCATCCCACAGGGCACCCACGTTTACACCGATGGCAGGCTGCGAATTACCCTGCAGGTTAATGGAAGCCGGAGGCATTTCTCCGTAAGGTTTGTACGGTCCCTCGGCACCCTGCATGACATAAGGCATATTCATCAGGTCAATGAGCTTGTTCATGTCTGCTCCGGAGATAAGTCCCTTGTTCAGGTTGATATTACCCCAGCCAATCATCAGGCCGGCGCCAATGCTCAGGTTGGGAATGGGACGCCAGGAGATGGTGGGCTGTACTGTATAAACCTGCAGGTCAACGCTCTGGTTGAGTACTGCACCGGGCCAGGCCTTGCCCCAGTCTATGGAGCTGCCGTAAGGAGTGTAAAAAGTTACGCCGGCATACAGATTTGAATACACGCGGAAAGATGCTGAGAAATTCAGCGGAGTGCCAACCTTGTTTGAGGTGGTGTAACGTGAGCCGTCTGCATCTGCAGTTACTGTGCTCTTGATGGCAGTTACTGAAGCGGAGATATCCATGGTCTTGCCGGAGAACGCAAGGGCTCCGGGATTGAATATCTGACTCTCAGTGCCTAATTTCATGGCCACTCCCACATGTCCCATGCCGCACTGTTTGGCACTGAATGTGTTGATCTGATAGCCTTCTGCTTGTGCTAAAACTGTACACGCACCCATCAGTGCGCATGTTAGAATCTTCTTTATCATATTGTAAGAATTAGAATGGCACAAAGGTATGCAACTATTATCAGTTATTAAGCACGGTTAAATAAAATTAACATAAACATTCTGTGCCAATCCCTTGTTTTAAATTTACAATAACAAGCATAAAACATAATTCAAATGAAAGAAACAGGTATATTTTATGGTTCAACCACCGGTACAACAGCCCAGGTGGCTCAGGAACTCGGAAAGGCACTCGGCGTTGCTGCCGAGGATATTCATAATGTAGCGGAAACTTCTCCTCTTAAATTGGGAGAGTACAAACTTATTGTAATCGGTTCCTCCACATGGGGTGACGGTGATTTACAGGAAGATATGTATGATTTCCTGGACGGCGTGCGCGCCCTGGATCTCAAAGGTCACCGCATTGCCATCTTCGGTACCGGTGATGAGACCATGACTGATACCTTTGGTAACGCCATGGCCAAAATCCGCCATTATTTTGAAAAGACAGGCGCTGAATTTACAGGTGAATTCAATGCCGACGGGTATGAATACCATCACTCAGACAGTCAGCTCCCTGACGGAAACATGGTGGGACTGCTCCTGGACCAGGTGAATCATCCTGAGTACACTCCTCAGAGAATCAAGGAGTGGGCGGCTCTTATCTCCAAGGCCTGATTTGCCTTGTGTCAGGAGCCTGACCTGACTTTTTTCTGAAAAAATCTTTCCCCGATAAAAAAGATTTGGGGAATCGGCGGACTTGTATTAACTTTGTACGTTAAAAGAAGAACACGCCGATACATGATATCACGCATCATTGACGAGAACAGCATACGCACCGCCGCCCGCCTGATTAATTCAGCGCGGGAGGTGGTTATTATTACCCATATGACGCCTGACGGGGATGCCATCGGTTCATCACTGGCAGCAATGCACGTCCTCAGGGAGATTGGAAAGGACGCCAAGGTTGTTGTCCCTGACGCACCCCTGGGAAACCTGCGTAATCTTCCCGGTGCATCTGAAATTATTGATGCCGGAGCAGACAAGCAGGCTGCCGTGAAACTCATTGAAGAGGCGGAGCTCATTCTGTGCCTGGATTTCAATGAGCCCTCACGCGTGGGACGCCTCAAGGAAGCCCTGGAAAATTCTCCCGCACGGAAAATCATGATTGACCATCACCTGCATCCTGACCTGAAAGTGGATGCTCTGATCTCATATCCTGAAATGGCCGCAACGGCTTATCTGCTGTTCCGCTTCTTCTGCCGTCTGGAACTGTTCAATGTAATTGACCGCGATGCAGCCACATGTATCCTGGCCGGCATCATGAGTGATACCGGTAATTTGGCTTACAATGCCTCTGACCCTGAACTTTACACAGTGGTGGCTGAGCTGCTGCGCAAGGGCGCCGATAAGGAACGTCTTTATCGGGAACTCTTCAATACATACTCAGAGAACTGTCTGCGCCTGCGTTCTTACGCCATAGTAAAGAAAATGGAAGTTTTCAAGCAGTACGGTGCATCGCTCATCACCCTCACACGGGATGAACTCAACCGCTTCCGTTATACCAAGGGAGATACTGAAGGTCTTGTAAACATTCCCCTGGCCATTCCCGGAGTGCATTACAGTGTATTCATGCGTGAAGAATCTGACTGCATACGTGTCAGCATGCGCAGTGTGGGTTCCTTCCCGGTGAACAAAATATGTGCCGAGCATTTTGACGGCGGCGGTCATCTCAACGCTGCAGGTGGTGATTTCCACGGAACAATGGAACAAGCCGCCGAGTTCTTCCGCTCACTCCTCAAAGATAATTCCAAATACCTCAAAGACACCAATAACGGAAAATGAAATCCTTACGCCTCATATTAGCCGCCGCGGTGGCTGTACTGGCACTGAGTGCCTGCTCTGATGATCAGAGTTATGCCAAGCTTCTGAACCTTGAAAACCAGTATGTAAACAATTATCTGGCTGATCAGCGCGTGGAGATGGAAGTTCCGGCTGACAGCGTTTTTGAGTACGGTCCCAATGCTCCGTATTACAGACTGGATGAGGACGGGTATCTTTACATGCAGGTTATTAACCCCGGTACTCCCGGTAACAAGGTAAAGAATAACGAGCAGATTTATTTCCGTTATATCCGTTACGGCCTCATGAGTTACCGTGACGGCAGACTGCCTGAAGGTGCCGGTAATACCCTCACTCTCTCTTCCTGCTGGTTCAGGTTCAATAACTTCAGCCTCCAGGGTTCTTACCAGTGGGGTACGGGTATCCAGTGGCCCCTCAGATTCCTCAGCGTGGACTGTGAGGTGAATATCGTGATAAAGAGCCAGATGGGTATTGTTGAAGAACAGACCAATGTGCAACCTTTCCTTTATCACGTCACTTACCAGCGCTCTGTTAACTGAATAATATACTAACCCATAGACAACTATATAACAACTAACTATGACACTTATCAAATCAATCTCCGGAATACGCGGAACAATTGGCGGTCCTGCAGGCGAGGGGCTTACCCCGCTTGATATAGTGAAGTTCACTTCCGCTTTTGCTGTTTTTACCGCTTCTAATTCACCGCTCAAAAGCCGTCGTATTGTTGTAGGACGCGATGCGCGTCTCTCCGGCGCCATGGTAAAGGGTATTGTAATCGGCACCCTTACCGCAATGGGATTTGATGTAGTGGATATTGACCTGGCTTCAACTCCCACCACAGAGCTTGCTGTTACAGGCGAGGGCGCTGACGGTGGCCTCATCCTGACGGCCTCTCACAATCCCCGCCAGTGGAACGCTCTCAAACTCCTTAATTATAAAGGTGAGTTCCTCAATGCCGAGGAAGGCGCACGCGTGCTGGCAATGGCTGACGCTTGTGATTTTGAGTATGCTGATGTTGCTGACCTGGGGCACGTGACCGTTAACACCACCTGGGACCGCCGTCACATTGATGCTGTGCTGGCACTCAAGGCTGTTGACTGCAAGGCAATTGCAGACGCTGACTTTACTGTGGCTGTGGATGCCGTGAACTCTGTGGGTGGTCGTGTAATTCCCCGGCTGCTCCGTGCCTTAGGTGTCAAAAAAGTTATTGAACTCAACTGTGAGGCAACCGGTAAATTTGCCCATAACCCTGAGCCCATCCCTGAAAATCTCACAGATATATCCGCCCTGGTCAAGGATTCAGGCGCTGACGTTGGCTTTGTGGTAGATCCTGACGTGGACCGCCTGGCCATTGTCCGTGAAGACGGTCAGATGTTCGGTGAGGAATATACACTCGTTTCAGTGGCTGATTACCTCCTCGGTCTCACCCCTGGAAATACGGTGAGCAATCTGAGCTCATCACGCGCCCTGCGTGATGTCACACTGGCTCATGGCGGTCAGTACAATGCCGCAGCTGTGGGTGAGGTAAATGTTACCACCAAGATGCGTGAGACCGGTGCCATCATCGGCGGCGAGGGTAACGGCGGTGTCATTTATCCTGAACTTCACTACGGCCGTGATGCCCTGGTGGGTGTGGCGCTTTTCCTCACCCTGCTGGCCAAGAGCGGTAAGAAAGTGAGCGAGCTCCGCAAGCAGTATCCCGCTTACAGCATTTATAAGACCAAAATCCAGCTTACTCCGGAAATTAACGTGGATGAAATTCTGGAAGCTGTCAAGAATAAGTATGCCAATGAAAAGGTTACAGACATTGACGGTGTCAAGATTGATTTCCCTGAAAGCTGGGTACACCTCCGCAAGAGTAATACAGAGCCTATAATCCGCATATATTCAGAGGCTCACACTCCGGAAGACGCTGAAAAGCTGGCCAACGATATCCGTGCTGTCATGGAATCAATGATTTAACAAAGTGTTAATACAGGTTAAAAATCGCCGTTTTATTTGCAGCTATTGGAAAAACTCCATAACTTTGCAGAGTAAAAAATGGCGATTTAGTGTAGTGGCCTAGCACGCCACCCTCTCACGGTGGAGACCAGGGTTCGATTCCCTGATTCGCTACACAGATTTAAGGCAATCGGTTACCGGTTGCCTTAATTCTTTAATAACATGTTGGTTTTTTTTATTTACAAATTGATATCTCTAAGGTAAGTTTTACTGAATTTAATTTGGTTGCGCGGATTTTTTTGTGTAATTTTGCATGCCGCACAACTATATTTTATAGCATAGCATGTTAAGGTCTGCACTTGAAAAGATAATAAATACAGATATGGCAGATATCTGGAATGTCCTCTCTCCGGAAGAAAAACGGAGAGTGGCGGATAATCTGCAAATTCATACTTTTAAGAAAAATCAGATGATTTACGCTGAGGGGGATGAGCCGGAGTACCTCTGGTGCCTCCTCAAGGGTAAGGTCAAGAAGACCAAGGAAGGTAACGGCGGGCGTGTCCAGATTCTCCGTCTTATCCGTCCGGTTCAGTATTTTGGTTACCGTGCTTACTTTGCCCGTGAGCCTTATGTCTCAAGTGCTTCAGCCTTTGAACCTTCCACATTAGGCGCACTGCCCCTGGATCTGGTGGAGGAGCTCATCCACGGCAATATCAACCTGGCTTGGTTCTTTATCCGGGATCTCTCCCGTAACCTCGGCGGCTCAGACACCAGAATTGTGAACCTCACTCAGAAACATATCCGCGGACGCCTGGCGGATGCTCTTATAGTTCTGCTGGAAAATTATGGTTATGAGGAGGACGGAAGCACTCTCCGCATATACATGGCGCGTGAGGACCTGGCAAATCTCTCAAACATGACCACTTCAAATGCCATCCGCACCCTCTCATCTTTTGTCAATGACAAGATTCTCCTTGTGGACGGCAGACGTATCCGCATTCTCAATGAATCACAGCTGCGTAAAATCAGCAAGTTCGGTTAAGAATAGCGGTTCCTTTTTTGAAAAATCATAGAAAATCTGTAATTTTGTAGCGGCAGCAAACATATCGTGCGTTGCCGCGTTTTTTATTCAAAATTCAGTCTATAATATTATGAAGAAATTTGCTCTTATCGTGGCCTGCGCTGCTCTGCTGGCCTCATGCTCAAATAAGCAGGAAAATACAACTAATGATGACGCCGCCGCTCAGGGGGAAAGCGTAGAAGTGTCTGCAGGACAGGCTTATGCACCTGACGGTACAGTCCATGAACTCAATGAAGCCGGAATGTATCTTCCCGGCGCTGCCGTGCCCAATCTCACAGTGCTTGATTTTAACGCCGTTTGGTGCGGTCCCTGCCGTCAGCTCGCTCCCGTTCTGGAAGAACTCGCTGCTGAATATGAAGGCTCTGTTACATTTGTAAGCATTGACGTGGACACTTACGGTGACCTCTTCACTCAGTGGGACTTAGGTAACAGCATTCCCGCTGTGGTTGTTATCAATCCTGACGGCTCCACACAGTCTTATATCGGTACTCAGGACCTCCTGCCCGCTGACAAGTTTAAAGATATTCTCAACGCCGCTCTCTGATAAATTTCAGTAACGCACATGACGGTAACAGAAATAATTGACCGCGCTGCCTCAAGGCTTGATATAAAGGAGGTCAACGCCATGCAGAAAGCCATGGCAGACCTTCCCTTGCCTGCCCGTGTGCAGCTCCTCGCTCCCACCGGCTCCGGTAAGACACTGGCTTTTACCATTCCTTTTCTGGCTTCACTTCCCGAACCTGACAGGAAGGTAATCGGTTTGATTCTGGCACCGTCACGTGAACTTGCACTGCAGATTGACCGCACCGTCCGTACTCTGGCAGCCCCGGAGTACAAGACCGTGCTCCTGTATGGCGGTCACAGTTTTGCTGAGGAGGAAGCATCTCTGTCTGCCACACCTGATATTGTCATTGCCACCCCCGGACGCCTCCTTGACCATCTGCAGCGCGGAACTGTCTCCGTTCATGACGTAAAAGCCCTGGTGCTTGATGAGTATGACAAGGCTCTGGAGCTTGGATTCCACAAGCAGATGGCCTCTATTGTGGGCAGGCTGAAAAAGGTGGACTCCCTCATTCTCACTTCCGCCACATCCGCCGGTGATTTCCCTGATTTTATTGACGGCAAGGGAATGATAAAGCTGGATTTCAGGGAAATGCCTCAGCAGGCCATCATCCCGAATCTGGACATCAAACATCTTTATTCCCCCTCTGCAGACAAGCTGGACAGCCTGATGGCTTATCTCCGTACACTCGGCCGGAAGCGTTCAATGGTGTTTGTAAATCACCGTGAGGCTGCAGAACGTGTGGAAAAAGCTCTGCGCAAGGACGGTTTTCCGGTTGCCCTGTATCACGGGGGCCTGGAGCAGCAGATGCGTGAGCGCGCACTCGTTCTTTTTGAAAACGGAACCGCTCCCATATTGATTACCACTGACTTGGGAGCCAGAGGCCTGGACATCAAGGACGTGGATAATGTGATTCATTATCATCTTCCGGTTTCTGCCGAGGCCTGGACTCACAGAAACGGTCGTGCCGGGCGTCAGGGTGCGCAGGGTGACGTTACCGTAATTACGTCTGATGCGGACAAGATTCCTGATTTTGTCAGCTGGGACAGGGAGATTGAACTCCCCGCACAGCTCCCCGCCGTTCCAAAACCCTTGGCCATAACCCTTTACTTCAATATTGGTAAAAAAGAAAAGATTTCCCGCGGTGACATTGTGGGTTATCTGATTCAGAAAGGAGGCCTCACTCCGGAGCAGATAGGCCGCATAGAACTCAGGGACCATTGCGCTTATGTGGGCGTGGCTCCTGAACTGGCTCGCCCGGTTATTGAAGCCTGTGCACCTCACAAGCTCAAGAAGCAGAAAGTGAGGATCACTCAAATCAAACTCCAAAGCTAATTTATGAAAGCTGTCAGGCTTGCAGGTAAAATACTCAGGGTAATTGCCTTTGTGGTAATCGGTCTGATTGTTGTGGTAAGTACCGCCGTTTCAGTGCTTTACTCCCCCTGGGCTCAGCGCAACCTTGTAAATGCGTTTAACTCGTATTTTGGTGAAAGCTCTTCCGGACTCGGTATTCACGTTGATGAGCTCAGGCTCGGCTTCCCTCTGCGGCTGAGCGCAGCTGGCCTCATGATGTCTCAGGATGGGGACACAATGATGCAGGCACGCTCCGTGAGTCTGTCTGTTAATCCTTTTGAACTGCTCATAGGCCAGGTAGGTCTCAATGGAGCCGCACTCGGTGGCGTTTCTTATAAAATCGGTTCTCCGGATTCAGCCATGTACATGCAGCTGCGTGCTGACAGTCTCAGCCTCGGCGCCGGCTCCATCAGGCTGGCCCACATGAACATTGATGTGGACCATGCTGCCATTAACGGTGCATATGTGGGAATAGTAATTAATCCGGATACCACCCCGCCCACACCTCCCGCGCCCCCAACTGACATGAGTATCAACATCCACAGCATCCGGCTCACGGACCTTACGTACGCCATGCGCCTGATGCCATCCATTGATACCCTCACCGCCCATATTCCTGCCGCAAGCCTGACCGGTACTCAGGTGGATCTGTTCAATCAGCGTATTGCCTTAGGGCTCTTCTCAGGCACCGGTCTTGATGCAAGATATATTACGCCGGACAGCGCCGCAATTGCAGCGGCTGGTCCGTATCCGGCCCCGGCTCCCGCTGACACTGCTGTTCAACCCTGGGTGGTTACCATTGATTCACTCGCGCTCACGGAGTCTCACGCCCTGTATGCCCTCTCCGGAGCCGTTCCCCTTCCGGGACTTGACTTCTCATATATTGAGGTGGATGAAGTCAACCTCAGTATTCATGATTTTTATAACGAGGCAAGCACCGTCCGCATCCCTCTGCGCGTCTCAGGCACAGAGCGCTGCGGCGTCAGACTTTCCACATCAGGCTTGTTGGATATTGACAGTACCGCTCTCAGGCTGAGAGATTTCAGACTGGTGACTGCTGAAGGCTCGCAGGCAAGTTTTGACGTGACACTGGGCATGGGTGACCTTGTCAATGACCCCTCAACAGTATTGGCAGCCAACCTGGACGCCGCCTTTGCCCACAGTGACCTGGGCATGCTCTTCCCCATCACAGCGCCATACTGGACCGCCATCCCGGCTGACCATCCCCTCATTCTGCGCGCTCAGGTGGACGGTACCGCCGGTGAGCTCAATATCAATGAATTCCTCCTGAATCTGAACGGATGTGTAAATCTTGAAGCAGACGGTGTGGTGGAAAACATGATGGATCCTGACCGCATCGGTGGAGATATCAACCTGCACGGAAATATCTTCAATGTCAATCCCTTGCTGACCAAAATGATGGCTCCGGAACCCAGCCCTGTCACCATTCCTCCCATGGCTTTAAGCGGACACGTGAGGATGAACGCAGGTGTGGCTGACGGTAATCTCCGCGCCACAACTCGCGGCGGCCGTCTCAGCATGGACGGTCGTTGGAACAGTAACCGTGAGGATTACACTCTCAACCTCAGCACTGACTCATTCCCCATTGAGGCCTTTATGCCTCAGGCAGGATTCGGCGCAGTCACCACCTCACTGCACGTTACAGGTCATGGTTACAATCCTTTCAAACCCGGCATGGAACTGGATGGCAATCTGAACATTGTTCGTCTGCCGTACCTCAATAACACATTCCGCAATATCACCGCAGATGCCCGCATTATAAATGGTGAGGGTACCGTGAACCTGAGCAGCAATAATTCAGGCCTTGACTTTGATCTCAGCGCAAACGGAAACCTTACCGGTTCCCGGTATATCTGGCAGGCGGAGCTGGATGCACGTGACATTGACCTCCAGGCTCTGGGTATGTCCGCTGAAGAAGCTGACCTTGACGGTCATCTCACCGCTGACGCCACTCTCGGCCCGGGTAAAAATGACCTCGTTGCCAGATTGTTGCTCAACTCACTTTCCATGCGCCGGGCCACCGGGACTATTGACATTTCAGGAGTAGACCTCCACGTCAATACCAATGACTCCATCACTCAGGCAGCCCTCAATAACAGGGATCTCTCAGCCACATTCATTTCAGGACGTTCACCCTCACGCCTGATGGCTGATTTTGACCGCGTGAGCACTGTCCTTAAGGCTCAGATGGATACATTCTATATCACCGTTGATAGTATTCAGCCCCTGGTTCCTCCGTTTGAGCTCACCCTTGTGGCCGGAAGCTCCAATATGATTAATGATATTCTTGCCCCCTCAGGCATGGCAATCCGCTCTGTCAACGCCGCCTTGATGAATGACTCCGCCCTCAGTCTCGGTACTGTGATACGCGGTCTCACCACTCAGACCGCACGCATTGATTCTGTTTTCCTGAACATGAAAACAATGCAGAACGCACTGCGTCTCAATGCCGGAATACTCAACCGTCCCGGAAACCTGGATGAATGGCATAAGGTGAACCTCTTCGGAACCTTCAGCGGTAACACCCTCAGCCTCAATCTTGACCAGCAGAATCTCAGTGGTGTAACCGGTTTCAGATTCGGATTTGACATCAGCGCCCTTCCGGATACAACAGTTATTCTGAGCGTCACACCGGCAAATCCTGTAATAGGATACAAAAACTGGTCTGTCAATGACGGTAATTTCTTAAAATTCAATATCCCCACCAAACATCTTGACGCGGACCTGGTCATGAACGGTGAGCGTTCTTCACTTGAAATCCTCACGGAGGGTCATGAAGAGGCTGACAGCATCCATGACAGAACCGAGCAGGAAGATCTCCTCATCCGCCTCAAGGACATTCACATTCAGGACTGGATACGCCTCAATCCCTTTGCTCCGGTCATCAGCGGAGATGTCAGCGCGGACATGCGCCTCAATAGCGGTCAGGGTATCCTCATGGGCATGGGTGAGGCTTCAATCAGCAACTTCTATTATAACCGGCAGCAGGTGGCCGACTTCTCCACTCACTTCAATGTGGCTGCTGACCGCTCAGGTACTCTCCAGGCCTTTGCTGACCTGTATGTGGATTCTGTCCGCACGGTTACCATCCGCGGTGCCCTCAATGATTCAACCGCACCAACGCCCTTGTCTCTGGACTTCAATATGATACGTTTCCCTCTGGCTGTTGTCAATCCCTTCATGCCCACAGGTACGGCGCGCCTCAGCGGTGTGCTGAACGGAGACATGTCCATTACCGGAACCTCTGACTCCCCCATAATGAACGGTTACGTGGACTTTGATTCAACAGCGGTCAATGTCACCATGTTAGGAACTCCGTTCACTTTCAGCAGCGAGAAGATTCCGGTGGTTAACAGCGTGGTTGCCCTGGATTCATTTGCCATCACAGGCTGCAATGAAAATCCCCTGAGAGTACGCGGTTCCGTGGATCTCAGCTCTCTTACGGATGTAAAGATAGACCTGGCACTCAATGCTCAGAACATGATGCTGGTCAACAGCCGCAGGGCACGGGGCGGTGCGGACGTGTACGGCAAGGCGTATATTGATCTTGACGCCACTGTCCACGGTGGTCTCACTCTGCTTGCCGTGGACCTCGAGGCCTCCATCCTGCCTGAGACAAATGTAACTTACGTCCTTCCGCCCACTCAGTCTGCCATTGTGGACCGTACGGGAGGTGATATGGTCAAGTTTGTCAATTTCTCTGATACGGCGGCCGTGCTCCGGGCGGATTCCCTCCAGACTCAGGAAATGATGATGTTCCTCAATGCTGCCCTCACCATAGAGCAGGGCAGTACAATCAGCGTGGACCTTTCTCCTGACGGTAAGTACAAGGCTCAGATTCAGGGTAATGGCACCCTGACTTATGACATGACTCCCATGAGTGAAGGCCGCCTGACCGGTCGTCTCAATCTGGACAAGGGTTTTGTAAAGTACGGTGTTCCGCCTATTGTCTCTGACCTCCTCTTCAATTTTGACGGTACCAATTACGTCACTTTCAGCGGTAACATGATGAACCCCGGCCTCAACCTCCACGCCGTGGATGTGGTCAAGGCAAATGTTATCCAGAACGGCCAGAACTCACGCCTTATCAACTTTGATGTCTCAATCGGAGTAACGGGAACGCTGGAGAATATGAATGTGGTATTTGATGTCTCAACCATTGATGACATCCAGATTGCCAATGAACTTGCCTCAATGAGTCCGGAGCAAAGAGCCTCCCAGGCCATGAACCTCCTCCTGTATAAAACCTATACAGGTCCCGGCTCAAAAACGGATAAGACCATGGCCAACAGCCTGTATAACTTCCTGGCAGGGCAGCTGAACAACTGGGCGGCTAATACAATCAAGGGCGTGGACCTCACATTCGGCATTGACCAGTATGACCGCACCAATAACGGTGTGTCATCTTCTGCCATGTCATATTCTTATCAGATGTCAAAGTCTCTGTTCAATGACCGCCTCAAGATTGTGGTGGGCGGTAATTATACAACGGATGCCAATGCGGATGAGAACTTCTCCCAGAACCTCATCAATGACATATCTCTGGAGTACTTCCTCAATAACGCCCGTACAATGTATCTGCGCCTGTTCCGTCACACCGGATATGAAAGTGTGTTGGAAGGTGAGATCACTCAGACCGGTGTAGGTTTTGTTTATCGTCGCAAACTCCGCAAAATCTCTCACATGTTCTTGCCCGCAAGCGTGGTGCGCAGACGTGATGAACGTGAAAATCAATTGCTTAACAATCGTATTTCCAATAATGACAATGAAGACGGTCAATAGGATTATTCTTGTTCTTATGGCAGTGGCGGCCCTCATGGTGGGTGCCTCCTGCTCCACTACACGCAAGATTCCTCAGGGTGACCTCCTATATATAGGTACTAAGGTGGAGATGGCCAAGGATCAGCCCGTTCCCTCCGCCCTCAGTTCTGCCATTTCCACTGCCGTTGACGTGCCGCCCAACAATTACATTTCATTCATCGGCATGCGCAGCCCGTTCCCCATCGGCCTCTGGGCATACAACAACTGGCCGAACCCTCCTAAGGGCTTGAAGCATTGGCTTTATGAAAAATTTGCAGAGGAACCCGTCCTGGTAGCTGACGTCCGTCCGGAAGCCCGTGCCGAGATGATACGCCAGATTCTGTATAACGCCGGGTATTTCCGCGGTACAGCTTCTTACACTCTGGTGCATCCGCGTAACCGCAAGAAAGCCAAGGTGGTATATAACGTTTATCCCGGCCCTGCATTCCCCATTGACACCCTCCAGCTCCTCCCGGACACCACGGTTCTTGCCCATCTCATTGACAGCATTGCCATGCGAGACCGATACCTCTCCGCCCCCTCCCCACGTTTCAGCATGGACTCCCTCCAGGCTGCCCGCACACGTATCTCAGATGCGTTGCGTAACAGAGGTTACTATTATTTCCAGCCGGATTTTATTGAGTATCTTGCAGATACCATTGAAACACGCGGGGAGGTAGCACTCAAGATGGTTTTGGCTTCCAATATTCCGCAGTTCATAAAGGAGCCGTACCGTGTGGGAGATGTGACTGTGGTCCTCAATCGCAATCAGGGCGGAGGAATCCCTGATACTGTCAGGATGGATCGTGCCACTCTGATACGCTATAACCCCAGCCGTTTCAGAAATTCGCTTATAAACGAGGACGTGACATTCCGTCCCGGACGTACTTTCTCTGTCCGTGATGTAAACCGCACTCAGACATATATGTCTCGCCTTGGCATTTTCCGCAGCGTGGATATTGAAGTTACTCCGGATACTCTGCACCGCAGTGAACGGAAACTCAATGTGCTTGTGGACGCCACTTTTGACACGCCTCTGGAAACTTCTCTTGAAGTAAATGTTTCTTCAAAGAGTAATTCTTACGTAGGTCCGGGTCTGACCTTCGGAGTTACTAACAAGAATATCTTTGGTGGGGGAGAGCAGTTCTCTGTCAAGCTCAGCGGTTCTTATGAGTGGCAGACAGGCCGCGGTCGCCATCGTTCTCTCTTTAACTCATATGAAGTTGGCCTGACCGGCTCTCTGGCATTCCCGCGCCTGCTCATTCCCAAATTCATTCCCCGCAGCAGATACCAGCTCAACTGGACCCGCATTTCCCTGAACCTGGACATTCTCAACAGACCTCATTACTTTAAGATGGCTCAGGCAAATGCCTCCATAACTTATGACTGGCGTGTGCGCCGCCACGTGCAGAACACTTTTACCCCGTTCAAGCTCACGTATACCAAACTCATGCACACCACCCATGATTTTGACTCCATCATGGCCGCAAACCCCGCTGTTGCACAGAGTTTCAAAAGCCAGTTCATTCCTCAGATGGCTTATACATATGTTTATGACCGCGCAATTAATCCGGATAATTCCATTAACTGGCAGTTCACACTCCAGGAAGCCGGAAACGTCTTCTGGGCCATTTACAAAATCTGCGGCAAGAAAGGTGAGAAAAAACTTTTTGGCACACCCTTCTCTCAGTTTGTAAAAGGTCAGACTCAGTTTGTATGGAACAGGCGCATTGGCCGCGGTGATAACTGGATTGTCAGCCGTATTGCAGTTGGTGCCGCTCATGCTTACGGTAATTCAACTCAGGTACCGTACGCTGAACAGTTTTATGCCGGCGGTGCGAATTCAGTCCGTGCTTTCACTGTCAGGAGCATAGGCCCGGGCAGTTACCGTCCGCCTGAAGGGCAGCCGGATGATTATTTTGACCGCACCGGTACATTTAAGTTTGAGGCCAATGTGGAATACCGTTTCCCCATCTGGAGCATTCTCCATGGAGCTGTTTTCCTTGACAGCGGTAATGTATGGCTGCTCAAAGATGACGCCCTCCGTCCCGGCGGAACCCTCCGCGCCTCATCATTCTTTAAGGACCTTGCCCTCGGCACCGGTGCAGGTCTCAGAGTGGATATCAGCATGCTGGTGGTCCGCGCTGACCTCGGTGTGGGCATCCATGCTCCGTATGACACCGGGAAAAGAGGATATTATAACATGACAAGTTTCGGTAAGTCCCTGGCATTCCATCTCGCCATCGGATATCCGTTCTGATTATCCTTCTTTTTGTCAGTTAAAAATTTTTTAGTAACTTTGTATCGCATTAGTTTTTATAGATTGTAGATCTCCGGGGATGGTGTCGTGATGACAACGTCCTCGGTTCTTTCTTTCCAACTTTGTCACGCCCCGTGCGTTTATATTATAGATTTAAAACAGAAACTTTATGATAATTAACACAGCACGCTTTGTAGTCAGCAATACAGATGTAAACAAATGCCCTCAGGATCAGCGCCATGAATATGCTTTCATTGGCAGAAGTAATGTGGGTAAAAGTTCTCTGATAAACATGCTTACCGGTAAGAAAAATCTGGCCATGACCTCTTCAACTCCCGGTAAGACCATGCTCATCAATCATTTTCTGATTGATGACAGCTGGTATATCGTTGACCTCCCCGGGTATGGATATGCCCGCCGAAGCAAGGAGGACCGTCTCCGCCTGGAAAAGATAATCAAGAATTATATCCTGAACAGAAAGCAGATGACAAACCTCTTCCTTCTGATTGACAGCCGTCATGCTCCCCAGAAGATTGACCTTGACTTTATGGATTTCCTCGGTGAAAACGGTGTGCCTTTCTCATTGGTATTCACCAAGATGGATAAACAGAGCGCCGCAGCCGGAGCCCATCAGGTGGCCGCTTACCTTGAGGCCCTCCTGGAGAGATGGGAAGAACTGCCCCCCGTTTTCAAAACCTCAAGTTCCGATGGCCGCGGAAAAAAAGAGATCCTTGATTACATTGAGGAACTCAACAAGCTCCCCCTGGAATAATTTCCGAACATGCGCCCCTGTACATTGTTATATTCATAAATAACATACATTATGAATAAAGTAAAACATGTGACAGGACGCATTCTTATCGTAATAGCCGCCGGTATCATTCTCATTGCCGTTGGCTTGTTCAGATTCTGGCGTCAGCAGCCGGGTCTCGCCGGGTCATACGTCCGCCCGGCAGGAGATACTGTCTCGGTTGCCATTGAAATGTCGCCTCTTACTTACACCTTTGCAGACGATACCGCCGCCGGTTTTGATTATGAGATTCTCAAGGATATTTCTGCTCAGCATGATGTACCCATGAAATTCCATCCCGTAGGTGACCTGGAAGAAGCTTTCCGTCAGTTATATCAGGGTAAATATGATATGCTGGTGGCTTCCATGCCGTCTACATCAAAACTGAAACGTTATTTCCCCCTCACACAGGAAATTTATCTTGATAATCAGGTACTGGTGCAGCGCAGGGACTCTGCAGGAAATATTGCAGTGACATCGCCTGAGATGCTCATGGGAGACACGGTTTATCTCGCCCAGGGATCTCCCTTCATGACTCGTATCAAAAACATGTGCCATGAGCTCGGTGACACAATTTATGTCCAGAGTCTGCCTGACTATACCTCGGAACACCTTGCCCTTATGACTGCCACAGGAGACATTCCCCGCGCTGTGGTCAGTGGGGCGGTGGCACACCGTATTGCTCGGGAACATCCTGACCTTGATGTTTCTGTTCCTCTGTCTCTTACCCAGTTCCAGGTGTGGGCCGTTACGCCCGGGGATACAACCCTGCTGGATTCTCTCAATAGCTGGCTCGGGGCTTTCAAGTCCACTGAACGTTACCGGGAGCTTGCCGCCAAATATCTCCCCGAATAACGCTTTATTACGGATTTTTTGTTAACTTTGTGAAAAATTTTCCCCTGTTAAAATGAAAAATATCCGCAATTTCTGCATTATAGCACATATTGACCACGGAAAGAGTACTCTGGCTGACCGTCTGCTGGAGTACACAAATACCGTTGCTGCCAAGGATATGGAAGCCCAAGTGCTTGATGATATGGATCTTGAGCGTGAACGTGGTATTACCATCAAGAGCCACGCCATTCAGATGGATTACCGCCAGGACGGAACCGATTATACTCTCAACCTCATTGATACTCCCGGACACGTTGACTTCTCTTACGAGGTCTCCCGTTCCATCGCCGCCTGTGAGGGTGCCCTCCTTATTGTGGACGCTTCTCAGGGCATTCAGGCTCAGACCATTTCAAACCTGTATATGGCCATTGACAATGACCTGGAAATCATTCCGGTCATTAACAAGGTTGACCTGGATTCTGCAAAACCGGAGGAAGTTGAGGATCAGATTATTGAACTCTTGGGATGCAAGCGTGAGGAAATTATACGCGCAAGCGGAAAGACCGGTGTGGGTATCCCGGAAATTCTCAGTGCAATTGTTGAACGTATCCCCGCCCCGGTTGGAGACCCGCACGCTCCCCTGCAGGCCCTCATCTTCGACTCGGTCTTCAATCCTTTCCGTGGAATCATTGCTTATTTCAAGATTGTAAACGGTACCATCCGCAAGAATGATTTTGTAAAGTTCGTTTCCACAGGTAAGGAATACCACGCTGATGAAATAGGTATCCTCCGCCTTGATATGCAGCCCCGCTCTGAACTCAGTGCAGGAAATGTGGGATACATCATTTCCGGCATCAAGAGCAGTAAGGAGGTTAAGGTGGGTGACACCATCACTCATGTTGAACGTCCATGTGACAAGGCTATTGAAGGGTTTGAAGAAGTTAAACCAATGGTCTTTGCAGGCGTTTACCCCATTGAAACGGAGGATTTTGAGAACCTCCGCACTTCCCTGGAAAAACTCCAGCTCAATGACGCCTCCCTCACTTTCACTCCTGAGTCTTCTGTTGCATTGGGATTCGGTTTCCGCTGCGGATTCCTCGGCCTGCTCCACATGGAGATTGTGCAGGAACGTCTCGGCAGAGAGTTTGACATGGACGTGATCACCACCGTGCCAAACGTTAGTTACCGTGTTTATGACAAGCGCGGTGAGATGACTGAGGTACATAACCCCTCCGGCCTCCCTGACCAGACTCTCATTGAGCGCATTGAGGAACCGTACATCCGCGCTTCCATCATTACCACCGCAGACTTTATCGGACCCATCATGACCCTCTGCCTTGGCAAACGCGGTGAACTGGTCAAGCAGGAATATATCTCCGGCAACCGTATGGAGCTCATTTTTGACATGCCCCTCGGTGAAATTGTCATTGACTTTTATGACAAGTTAAAGAGCATTTCAAAGGGCTATGCCTCATTTGATTACCATATACATGATTACCGCCCCAGCCGTCTGGTCAAGCTTGACATCCTCCTCAACGGCGAAAGCGTGGACGCCCTCAGCACCCTCACTCACGCGGATAATGCAGTCACCTTCGGACGCCGCATGTGTGAAAAGCTCAAGGAACTCATCCCCCGCCAGCAGTTTGACATTGCCATCCAGGCTGCCATCGGCGCCAAAATCATTGCACGTGAAACCATCAAGGCCGTTCGTAAGGACGTGACTGCCAAGTGTTACGGCGGTGACATTTCTCGTAAACGCAAGCTCCTGGAAAAACAGAAACAGGGTAAGAAACGCATGAAACAGATCGGACGCGTGGAAGTGCCTCAGAAAGCTTTCCTGGCCGTGCTCAAACTTGATTGAAATTCAGGGTACGCTCAAAACCTTGTACCCCGAATCTGCGTTATTCTCATGACAAAATGGCAGAACTGCCCCAGTTGGCGCCGTTTTTGCCTCTCTCTATTACATAACTTAATTAACATTAAAACTAAGACATATGAAACTCAAACCACTGGCAGACCGTGTGATCATTGAACCCACTGCGGCTGAAGAAGTTACAATGGGTGGCATCATAATTCCCGATTCTGCTAAAGAAAAACCCCTCAAGGGTAGTGTAATTGCCGTTGGTAACGGTACCAAGGATGAAGAAATGATTCTCAAGGAAGGTGATACTGTCCTCTTTGGAAAGTACGCCGGTACGGAAATTGAGTTTGAGGGCCGCAAGGTGCTCGTTATGCGCCAGAATGAAGTCCTGGCTGTAATTGAAAACTAATTTCCTTTTTTCTCCTTAAATTAAACAACAAGTTCTTATTATGGCAAAAGATATTAAATTCAATATAGAAGCTCGTGAAGAGCTCAAGAAAGGCGTTGACGCTCTGGCCGACGCCGTTAAGGTTACCCTCGGCCCGAAAGGTCGCAACGTTATTATTTCCAAACAGTTCGGCGCTCCCCATATCACCAAGGACGGTGTTACCGTTGCACGTGAAATTGAACTGGAAGAACCCTTCCAGAACATGGGCGCTCAGCTCGTAAAGGAAGTTGCTTCTAAGACCGGTGATGATGCCGGTGACGGCACAACCACCGCCACCGTTCTCGCACAGTCCATCGTGGCTGTTGGTCTTAAGAACGTTACAGCCGGTGCAAACCCCATGGACCTCAAACGCGGTATTGACAAAGCCGTTGCCTGCGTGGTTGAAAACATCAAAGGCATGAGCCAGGAAGTTGGTGATGACTTCAAGAAAATTGAAGACGTTGCCCGCGTTTCCGCCAATAACGATGAAAACATCGGCCGTCTCATTGCTGAGGCCATGGAAAAAGTTAAGAAAGAAGGCGTTATCACCGTGGATGAAGCCAAAGGCACTGAAACCACAATTGAAGTGGTTGAGGGTATGCAGTTTGACCGCGGATATATCTCACCTTACTTCGTAACAGACACAGAAAAGATGGAGTGTGTAATGGATAGCCCCCTGCTCCTCCTCTATGATAAGAAGATTTCAAACCTCAAGGACATCCTTCCCATTCTGGAAGCCAGCGCACAGAGCGGACGTCCCCTGCTCATCATCGCAGAAGACGTTGACCAGGACGCTCTCGCAGCTCTCGTAGTCAACCGTCTCCGTGGTTCTCTGAAAATCTGTGCAGTCAAGGCTCCCGGATTCGGTGACCGCCGTAAGGAAATGCTTGAGGATATCGCCATTCTCACCGGCGGTACAGTCATCTCTGAAGAAAAAGGCATGCAGCTGGCCAACGCCACAATGCAGGACCTCGGCCAGGCAAACCGCGTAACCGTCAACAAGGAAAACACCACAATCGTTAACCGTGACGGAAACAAGGATCGTATCGCAGCACGTGTCGCTCAGATCAAGTCTCAGATTGCTCAGACCACAAGCGATTATGACCGCGAGAAACTCCAGGAACGCCTCGCCAAACTCGCCGGCGGTGTAGCAGTCCTCCATGTAGGTGCTCCCTCTGAAGTCGAGATGAAAGAAAAGAAAGACCGCGTAGATGATGCACTCAGCGCAACACGCGCCGCCATTGCAGAAGGAATCATCCCCGGCGGTGGTGTGGCATACATCCGCTGCCTGGACGCCCTCTCTCAGCTCAAGGCTGACAACGATGATGAACTCACCGGCATAGCCATCGTACAGCGTGCCATTGAAGAACCCCTCCGTCAGATTGCTGCCAATGCAGGTGTGGAAGGAGCAGTAGTAGTGCAGAAAGTACGTGAAGGCAAAGGCGACTTCGGTTACAACGCCCGCACAGACACATATGAGAACCTCCTTGCAGCAGGAGTCATTGACCCCGCCAAGGTAGCCCGTGTAGCACTTGAAAATGCAGCCTCAATAGCCGGCATGTTCCTCACCACAGAGTGTGTAATCGCCGACAAGAAAGAACCCGCAGCTCCCGCAGCCCCCGCCATGGGCGGTATGGGAGGAATGGGCGGCATGATGTAAGCCCCCTGAAGCAATCCCCCTAAAAAAATATTCTCATCCCCACAGCCCGGAGCCCCCGCCCCGGGCTGTTTTTTTAGAACTATTTTGTGGAAGCCCCAGGCTCGTATCTGGCTTTTGCACATTTCGGGTTAGTAGGTTAAACTGGTAAATGCAAAAGCAAATAGGTCTCTTTGTTGGCCTATGAAAATGATAAAAATTTTTGCTAATTTTGCATTATAAAGTCAGAAACAAATGGAAGATAACAATACCATTCCCTTAACTCCATTAGCGGGAGATTCAGATTCCGGCTTAATCCCGGTGGAAAAGCTCATACATGTCATACGCGGCCAACAAGTCATGCTTGATAGCGATTTGGCTCAACTATATGGAGTTGAGACTCGCAGATTAAATGAACAGGTAAAACGTAATATTGATCGTTTTCCTGAAGATTTCATGTTTCAGCTTA
>CAZNBD010000013.1:0-13813 GCA_964571405.1 uncultured Bacteroides sp.
CCCTCCGAGATATGCGACCTCAGCGTTAACATATATTATGGGACAAGCTCTTAATAAGCTCATTAATAATATAAAAAAAACGGCGTGGAGGCTAACCCATTTCCTCCTCGCCGTAATTATATCAGCATCACCGGGAATATTCCATGCACCCAAATCAAAAATATACCCGATGGTGCCGGCGGGTTGGCACAACATTCCCGCCTGATAGGATGTCACTTGGTACATCCGCACCTGAACCACAATTTCAAATAACTCTGCGCATCAATTGAAGGGCAACCCGGCTCCCCGGGCGCCACGCAGCTGATGCTCTGCGCGTCTCCTTGCGAGTACAAAGTTAAGGGGGCGGGCAAGGGAAATGTCCCGAAAAAAGTAAAATTAAGACTTTTAAGATTTGTTAACACGGATGCGAAGATGGAGTTTAAGGAGGTTAAGGTCAATAGGGTCTGACATGTCGGACTATTCGGACTATTCGGACGGAGGGTAAGTGTTTGAGGGTAAGGTACGCGAGGGGTTGTGGCGCGCCCTCCGGGGCGCTGGTTTATCTCAGGGTGGTCATTCCCCCGCACACGTCCGCTGCGCTACCGTGTACGGGGTTTCCCATGTGGCATCCCTCCAGGATGCAGAATGGTGATGGTCAGTTGGTTACGCCGAGACATACCAAAGGCATGTCCGTACTGGGTGTTATATGCGGGAGGTGATGGCGATGGCGTTGAGCTGGTGCTCGAGCTCGGTGGTGCTGAGGCGTGTGGTGAGTTTTCCTCTGCGGGCCAGGGAGATATTGCCGGTTTCTTCCGATACGACTATGGCAACTGCATCTGTGGCCTGAGCAATTCCTAATGCGGATCGGTGTCGGAGGCCTAATGAGCGGGGTACGTCGCTGTCATGGCTGACGGGGAGGATGCATCCCGCTGCTTCTATGCGTCCGTGCGCTATGATCATGGCGCCGTCGTGGAGGGGGGAATTCTTGAAGAATATGTTTTCTATGAGGCGTGCGTTGATGTTGGCGTCTATGATGTCTCCACTTTTGGCGTAATTTACCAGGGGGATGTTCTGCTCAATTACAATGAGCGCTCCGGTCTTGCTTTTTGACATGCTCATGCATGCATATACAACGGGCATTACCCACTGGAGTGCTTCCGGACGGGCTTCTTTTTCATGATGATTGAATATCTTGCGGAGGAACTGCCAACGGCGGTGTGAGCCGAGTTCCACAAGAAAGCGCTTTATCTGTTCCTGGAAGAGTATTACCAGGATTATAAGTCCGATGGACATGAACTTGTCCACAATTGAGCCGATGAGGCGCATCTGGAATATTTCCGATGCGAGTATCCACAGGACAATGAAAGACAGGACGCCATAAAATATATTTATGGTGCCGGACTCTTTCATCAGTCTGTATATATAAAACAGCAGGGATGCAAAGAGTACAATGTCTATTATGTCTTTAATGCCGAGGGAGAACATGGGGGTCAATTATGAAGGGCATGGTAAATACGGACGCACTGCACTGCCTGAGTGACGTCATGAACACGGAGGAATGCTGCACCACGTTCCAGAGCGAGCATGTGGAGAGCGGTTGTGGCGTTGAGGGCGTCCTCAACGGGGATATCCAGCAGCTTGGTAATCATAGACTTGCGCGAGAGTCCGGCCATGAGGGGACGATTGAGGATGCTGAGGCGGTCAAAACTGTCCAGGAGCTTGTAATTCTGTTCTCTCGTTTTGGCAAACCCGAAACCGGGATCAACAATTATATCCGCAATTCCGGCCTGTTCAAGACGTTCCAGAACCTGACTCAGTTCAGATATTACAGCAGATGTGACATCCGGGGAGTAATCCGTATAATTCTGCATGTCAGCGGGAGTTCCGCGCATGTGAGTGAGAATGTACGGAACTTTCAGCTCAGCAACGGTATCTATCATATCCGGATCCAGCATTCCGGATGAGATATCATTTACGATATCCGCCCCGGCAGCTACAGCCGCGCGGACGCATGCCGCGCGGTATGTGTCCACAGAGATGGGAACCTGCTCCCCTACCGACTGGCGCACCAGCATTACGGCCCTGCAGAGGGAATCCATTTCTTCCTGGACTGACGGGGGCCGGGAACCGGGGCGTGTGGAGCATGCGCCGATGTCAAGAATTCCGGCACCTCGGGCCACCATGGCCTCAGCGGTATGGCAGATGGCATCGTCCGAGCCCAGGCGACTCAGGCTGTAAAAAGAATCAGAGGTGATGTTCATTATACCCATCACCACCGGCTCAGAAAAGGTGAGCAGCTTACCTTTAATATTGAGGCTGAACGGATGCATCAGAAATTATCAACGGTTAGCGCGCTTGCGCTCAGTTTCATCAAGAATAATCTTGCGGAGGCGGATGTGATGAGGAGTCACTTCCACATACTCATCTTCCTTAATATATTCCAGGGCTTCCTCCAGGCTGAAAACAACGGGGGGAACGATACGAGCCTTGTCATCAGCACCGGAAGCGCGCATGTTTGTGAGCTTCTTACTCTTGGTGACATTGACGGGAATATCGTTATCCTTGGCGTTCTCACCTACGACCTGCCCGGCGTAAACCTCTTCCTGCGGGAAGATGAAGAATCTGCCGCGATCCTGGAGTTTGTCAATGGCATAAGCATAAGCCGTACCGCTTTCAATGGCGATGAGGGAACCGTTTGTGCGGCGTTCAATATCACCTTTCCAGGGCTGGTACTCCAGGAAGCGGTGCGCCATGATGGCTTCACCACCGGAAGCAGTGAGGACATTACTTCTGAGGCCGATGATACCGCGGCTGGGAATCTGGAATTCCATCTGTACGCGGTCATTCTTGGTTGACATGGCCAGGAGTTCACCTTTGCGGCGAGTTACCATGTCAATCATCTTTGAAGCAGATTCCTCAGTAACATTGATGGTGAGGAGTTCCACGGGTTCACACTTGACGCCGTCAATCTCACGGATGATGACCTGGGGCTGTCCAACCTGGAGCTCATACCCCTCACGGCGCATGGTTTCAATGAGAACGGACAGGTGGAGCACGCCACGACCGTAAACGGTCCATACATCTTCCTTTTCACCTTTCTCCACCCGGAGGGCAAGGTTGCGGTCCAGTTCAGCAGTGAGGCGGTCACCGATATGGCGTGATGTGACGTACTTGCCGTCACGGCCGAAGAAGGGGCTGTCATTGATGGTGAATGTCATGCTCATTGTGGGTTCATCAATGGCAATTCTGGGGAGGGGTTCGGGATTGTCAACAGTAGAAACGGTGTCACCGATTTCAAAACCTTCAATGCCGACGAGTGCGCAGATGTCACCGTTCTCCACGCGTTCCACTTTCTTACGCCCCATGCCTTCAAATGTGTGGAGTTCCTTGACCTTCTGTTTAGAAACGGAACCGTCTTTTTTACAGAGGGCAATTTCCTGACCTTCACGAATTTCACCGCGGTGGACACGGCCGATGGCAATACGGCCGACGTATTTTGAGAAGTCAAGGCTTGTGATAAGCATCTGGGTCTCACCGGGATTTTCCTCGGGACCGGGGATGTATTCAATAATTGCATCCAGGAGGGGAAGGATGTTATCAGTGGGTTTTCTGAAATCCGTGCTCATCCAACCCTGTTTGGCAGAGCCGTACAGAGTGGGGAAGTCCAGCTGATCCTCAGAGGCATCAAGGCTGAACATGAGGTCAAAAACCATTTCCTGCACTTCCTCCGGGCGGCAGTTTGGTTTATCAACCTTGTTAATAACCACCACGGGTTTGAGGCCCATCTCAATGGCTTTCTGGAGGACGAAGCGGGTCTGAGGCATAGGGCCTTCAAAGGCGTCCACCAGGAGGAGGCATCCGTCAGCCATATTGAGGACGCGTTCCACCTCACCACCGAAGTCAGCGTGTCCGGGGGTGTCAATAATATTAATCTTATAACCCTTATAATCAATGGAGACGTTCTTGGAAAGGATTGTGATACCACGTTCACGTTCCAGATCGTTATTATCCAGGATGAGTTCACCTGCGTTCTGATTGTCACGGAAAAGGTGTCCTGCAAGGAGCATCTTGTCAACCAGAGTGGTCTTGCCATGGTCAACGTGCGCAATGATGGCAATGTTGCGAATTTTCTGCATAAATTCCTTTATCAATTTTGAACTTGCAAAATTAAGGATTTTTTTTGACGTGACCGCACAGAGAAAAGATAAAGATACTATAAAGATATAAAAGAAACGGCGCGGATGAGATTTAACTCATTTTAACATAATCAAAAATCAAAAAATTACTAAATTTGCGGTGAGAAATATAAGTAGCCCGTCAGGGTAAACAAAAAGAGAAAAATTCAGACATAAAACTCCGATCCACTGATGAGAACAAAAATACTGGTAATTGATGATGAAGAAGCTGTTACCGAGATACTGAAATTCAATCTTGAAAAAGAGGGATATGAGGTAGACTGCGCCTACAGTGCAGAGGAAGCACTGGAGATGGACCTGGACAAATATGACCTGTTCATGGTAGATATCATGATGGACAAATTATCCGGCTATGATTTTGCGCGCGAAATCCGCAATCTCCGCAATACGGAGAACACGCCGGTGCTTTTCTGTTCCGCCCTCGGAGATGAGGACGCAGTGGTAAAGGGACTGAATCTGGGAGCAGATGATTATGTGACCAAGCCGTTTGTAATCGGAGAGGTGCTGGCACGAGTACGCGCCATTCTCCGCCGCATGGGAGTTGTCAACAACACCGCCAAGGAACATGCACACCACAAGGCCAACCTGGAGACAGACATCACATTCCAGGGCCTGCGACTTGACCGCAACGAGAAGCTGTGCACCATTGACGGTGAGCCCATCATGCTCACAAGAACTGAATTTGATATATTACTGTTCTTCCTGACCCACAGAAACCGCATCTATAGCCGCGATGAGATAATAGAGCATGTCTGGGGAGACAGTGTGGTGGTCTCAGACCGCACCGTAGACACCAATATCACCCGCCTGCGGAAAAAAATAGGAGAATACGACAAGTATATCGTAACCCGCCAAGGCTTCGGATATGGTTTTAAAGAGAAGAATTAGTCTTCAGTGGCAATTGTTCATACCCATGGTGATTTCACTGTGGGTTGTTTTCATAGGCATGGCCGTCTGGCAGTGGAATACGACACGCCAGCTGAAGATCAGCCGGCTGCAGGAGCAGCTTGACATGATCAACTCCCGCATAGTAGATGCCTATGAGAGCGGG
This sequence comes from uncultured Bacteroides sp., assembly GCA_964571405.1. Lineage (GTDB taxonomy): Bacteria > Bacteroidota > Bacteroidia > Bacteroidales > Muribaculaceae > CAG-873. The sequence continues at coordinate 5,227 of CAZNBD010000013.1, forward strand.
GACAATAATCTGGTGCACTCGTTTCTGGATTTTGCGGACAGGTATTATAAGAATGATACTATTTACGAGTCAATCCGCATCTCCACATTCCTGAACGGTGTACCCATCAGCACCATTGGCGAGCCCATTATTCTGACAGAAGAGGACAGGGCGCGTGTCCAGGGACTTCTCCATTACGGAGAGCACAACCCGAACATTCCTGTGGATCCGAAGCGATACATTTACTATAAGGTAAACAGTTCCAGCGACGGGATAATGCAGGTGGCCACCATCCTGCCCTTTGACAATAATATATCAGATGAGATACGTCCGAATCTGACCATTTACTTTGTGATGTTCGGGGTTGCACTTTTTCTGACAATCATTACGTTTGTGGCGTCCCGTCACCTGACCAAGAATATCAGGATTCTGCGTTCAGTGGCAGAAAAGGCGGCGACGGATCCTCAGTATATCCCCATGACGGATTTTCCGCATGATGAATTAGGTGATATCAACAGGCAGATAGTGCATCTGTACAATGAGCTGTCCCATGCCATCAACCAGCAGAAGCGAGAACATGCCATTGCGCTGAATTCCATTGAGGAAAAGGCGCGTGTGAAGCGGCAGCTGAACAGCAATATCAATCATGAACTGAGGACGCCCATCAGTGTTATCCGCGGTTATCTGGATACAATAGTTGAAAATCCGGATATGGATCCGGCAACCCAGAGGCACTTTATCAAGAAGGCCCAGGAGCATGCCATGCGCCTGATAAGTCTTATCAACGATGTATCTTCAATCACACGCCTGGAGGAAGGAAGCGAGGTTATCAATACAGAGGAGCTGAACTTCCATGATATAGTTTTCAAGCTGAACGATGACCTGGAGCAGTCAAAGGTGTTGGGCGATATGAAATTCAGTTTTGATGTTCCCATTAACTGCAATATACAGGGAAATATCAACCTTCTGACAGCCATGCTGATGAACCTGGCGCGCAATGCGGCGGCTTACAGCAAGGGAACAGAATGCGGCATCAAGACCCTGGCGGAGGATGAGGAGGGTTATACATTCTCATTCTGGGATAACGGGCGAGGTGTCGGCGAGGAGCATATTCCTCACCTGTTTGAACGTTTTTACCGCGTTGACTCCGGACGTGCGCGCAAGGCGGGCGGTACCGGATTGGGACTTCCCATTGTAAAGAGTACCGTTATGGCTCACGGCGGTTCCATCATTGTACAGAACCGCGAGGGCGGCGGCCTGGAGTTCATCTTCAATCTTGTTAAACCGGGTAAACTGAAGAACAACAAGACTGATAAACCGGTGTAAATTCCGGGAGCGGGCGAGGTGGAGAAAATAAATTCCGGGCTCCATCAAACTTTTATCTGAATTCAGGGTTTTAAGAATATAGGCGGATATTTTCCCGTCATGTCTTAAAATGAAAGAATTCAAGTATACGCTCCTAATTGCGTTAATATTCATCACATTATGCAGCCAGAGTTCAAGCGGGACTCCGGCTGACAGTGTCAGAGTGTACTTCAGGCAGTCACACATTGACCTTGACAGGGATTACCGGGAAAACGGTCAGACCCTTGACAGCATATTCAATAAGGTTACGGCAGATACCGCGGCCCATGTTAAAAGGACTGTCAGGAAGGTGACTGTTACGGGCGGAGCCTCGCCTGAAGGCTCTGTAAGATTCAATGAATACCTTTCAGAGAACCGCGCTGAAGCCACATTCAATCAGTTCCGTGAACGCGGGCTGCTGAATGACTCTCTTACGGATTTCAATTTCCTTGGAAGAGACTGGGAGGGACTGCGTTTGTCAGTGCTGTCAGACCCGGATGTTCCTGAACGCGCAGAGGTTCTCAATCTCCTTAATAATATAACAGAAAACGGACAGGCGGTGAGCCATCCCCTGACAAGGCTCAAGAGCATTGGGGGCGGCTGGCCTTACATTTATCTGTATCACAAGCATTTTCCGGCTCTGCGAGAGTCACATCTGACGGTGGAGTACAATGAGGTTCCGCTCTTACTTACACTGCCGAATAAAAAGGGATTGATTGAAACAGAGAGGGAGCCGCTGTTTCCGGCACTTGAAACCATCACACTTCCAAAGCCTAAAAAGCCGTGGTATCTGGCGGTTAAGACCAATATGCTGTATGACGCCCTGCTGCTTCCCAATATCGGAGCGGAATATTATGTGGGCAAGAACTGGTCAATACTGGCGGACTGGATGTACGGCTGGTGGGACAAGGATGCAACACATTATTACTGGCGCGCATACGGAGGCATGATAGGTACCCGTTACTGGTTCGGCGAAAAGGCACACACAAAACCGCTGACAGGTCACCATGTGGGTGTGTTTGCGGGAATAGTGACATATGACTTTGAGCTTGGCGGAAAGGGGTACATGGGCGGAGTTCCTCATGAAACCCTGTGGTACCGCTGTATGCACTACGCCGGAATTGAGTACGGTTATTCCCTGCCGGTGTCCCGTCGTCTTAATATAGATTTTTCCCTGGGTGTTGGTTATATGGGAGGCAAATACCTTGAATATATTCCCAAGGACGGCTTCTATCAGTGGCAGTCCACTCACCGGCTGAACTGGGTTGGACCTCTCAAGGTTGAGATTGCACTTGTCTGGCTGATAGGCCGCGGGAACTATAATCATGAGAAAGGAGGCCAGAAATGAGACCTGTAAAATTATCCGTTATCATAAGCCTGATAACGCTGAGTCTGATGACAGTTTCCTGCCGACACAAGGATTTGTATATGGAGGATGAACTGAGTCAGCATGTATATGTTAAGTTTGACTGGCAGAAAGCACCTCAGGCAAATCCGAAGTCCATGGCCTTCTATCTGTACGAGAGCGATTATACCAGTCCGGTACGTTACATCTTCAGCAATTCCACCGGCGGAGAAATCCGTGTGCCGTTCGGAACGCATCACTCACTGTGTCTTGACGGAGATAATATCTCCTGGGCACATTTACGGAATCAGGAAAGACTGGGCACATTCGAGCTCTCAACCCTTGACTCAGAAGTAATGCCGGCCATTGGAATATCCTCAGCAGGAATACCCCGTGCCCGAGACACGGAGGACGAAAGAATGGCAGTGACTCCTGGTATGGCCTGGGGAAGCACGCTTGAGAATATACGCATTGTTCCTCATAACGGCAATGACACCATAATTATGTACCCTGAGGAACTGGTGTGTCATTATACAGTTGATATATATGATGTAGATAATCTGGAAGGAGTGGCAACAACAGACATAGACGCTACCCTATCCGGGATGGCTGAGGCAGTCAATGTCTCATCCAACACGGGAGCCGATTCCCCGGTGACCATGACATTCCAACTGACAACAGACAGCGAGCAGAAGAGTCTCCACCGAGAGTTTCTGACATTTGGAGAATGTGCCAACAATAAGGTTCAGCATTTCCTGACCGTTTATATGGTACTGACTGACGGGAGCAAGTGGTGGCACAGTTTTGATGTAACAGACCAGGTGAGCAGCGCTCCGGATCCGCGTCACGTACATATCATCCTGAGAGGACTCCCCCTGCCTGAACCGCCCCCAGAAGGCGGAGGCGCAGGACTGAGGCCTAATGTAAATGACTGGCAACCAGTCAACATAGATTTAAATATGTAAAAATGCATTTTAAATGCAAATTTTGTGAACTATTCTTAATCCAGCATGTTTTAATTACATAATATTAATTACCAAAATTCAATAATTCAAAAAAAATGAAAAACGTTAAACTGTTTCTCTTGGCAGGAGTAGCCGCACTGAGTCTTGCCTCCTGCGCAAATGATGAACCGGTAAACGTGAGAAGCACTGATGACAATGCCATCTCATTCCGTTCCGGCATGAGTTCCCGCGCTACCGAGACAAACAATTCCAATCTGAGTGAAATCTATGTAACAGCTTTCACCAAGACAATGACTCAGCCGTACTTTGAGAACATTGAATTCAGCAAAGGCTCTGATTCCTTCTTTACATCAGCAGAAAAATACAGCTGGTTTGCCAACAACGATACTATCACCTTCAAGGCCTATTCACCTTCACAGGATGTACTGGGGGCAGATATAACAGTATCCGGTGACAATATGACTCTTGAAAGTTTTGCTGTACCTGAACAGATCAAGGATCAGGTTGACTTTATTACCGCAACAGCAAAGGGCAACAAGAAAGATAATGAGCAGTCAGGCGTAGAACTTACATTTGACCACCGCCTTGCTCAGATTGAGATACGCGCCAAGTCTTCCAGTCCTACATATACTTACAAGGTAACCGGCGCCCGAATCGGCCGCGCACAGTATATGGGTTCATTTGATTTCAACACCAACGAGTGGACACTTGATGACTGGCATGATACACAGGTTTATACTTCAGCTTGTGATGAAGTAACCCTGACCTCCGAGGCTCAGAACATTATGGGTCCTGACGGAAATGCAATGCTTCTGCCTCAGGTACTGACCCCGTGGAGTCCTACAGGTGACCCTGACAATGTGGCACGTGAAGCTTACCTGAGTGTACTGGTTCAGATTACACGAACCGATAACGGAATGCAGATTTATCCTTATCCCTCAGATCCCCTGGATGTTGACGGCAATCAAAGAGCTATAACCGGTAAGGAGCAGCGTCATTACGCATGGGCTTCAATTCCTCTGAGCGGAGAATGGAAGCAGGGTATGAAATATATTTACACACTTGACTTCACAAACGGTGCAGGTAATATTGACCCTGATGATCCTAATCCCGGTGAACCTGTAATCGGTGACATCAAGTTCAAGGTAACAGTTAATCCGTGGGTAGATGCCGAACAGGCCACACCTATGACCCCGACATTCTGATAGCTTACACTTTCTTACACATACAGTACTATAACTGAAAAAATCCGGTGGATGATTCCGCCGGATTTTTTTGTGATGATGTTTCTCAATATTTATTACAGTAAATGAACCTTTTATAAAAGAGGGTTGTTTAAATATTATATGTTAATTTAAATGCGTAGAAAAATTATGAAACTGAAAAACGTACTGATGGCAGCCTTGCTGACTGCAGGCTCAATTGTTCCGGCGCTGGCATGCAGCCGCGTGGTTTATAAATCCGATTCAGGCACAGTGCTTGTGGGCCGTACCCTTGACTGGCGTACACCGATTCCTACAAATCTTTATGTCTATCCTGCAGGGATACAAAAGGAAAGTATGCCTGATGGCGACCGACTGACATGGACCTCCCGGTACGGTTCCGTTCTGGCTGTGGGATATGACGGCGGTGTTACGGAAGGTATGAATGACAGAGGACTTGTTATGAACGGTCTGTTCTGCAAGGGCACTGTTTATCCCACTCCGGAGACACTTCCTGACAAGCCTGTGATGAGTATGGCAGTGCTTGTGAGCTACTTCCTTGATAACTTTGCAACAGTGCAGGAAGTTGTAGACTGGTTCGGCAGCAATGAGTTCTCATTTGCCTCCAAGACATTTGACGGCGGAACTGCTTCACTGCTCCACTGGGGACTGACTGACACAAGCGGTAATACAGCCGTTCTTGAATACCAGGATGGAAAACTGAATATCTATACCAGCCCTGACTATGTGGTGCTGACCAATGATCCTCCTTTCACCCAGATGCAGGCCATCAATGATTACTGGACCAAGGTAAACGGAGTCAATATGCTGCCCGGCACAGTACGCAGCTCAGACCGTTATGTACGCGCATGGTTCTTTGTACACCATGTTCCTACCTCACTTGACAACAACGCTGCATGGGCAGCCATGAACAGCATTATGGGAACAGTGTCAGTGCCTTACGGTTATATGATTGAAGGAGAGCCCAATGTATCCATGACACAGTGGCGTTCAATTTCAGACGCAACAGACCATATCTATTACTTCAAGTTTGCAGACAACAAGAGCGATTTCTGGATTGACCTCAATCATCTGCTTCTTACACCGGGTTCCCCCATCCTGAAGCTTGATACAAGCAATAACACAGAGCTTTCAGGCTGTGTAAACAATAAGCTTGAAGTAAGTCAGGGCTTTACCCCTATGTGGTAAGAAATTAATTACGTGAAAGCAGGTTCTGAACTGCTTTGATGGCGTCAGGGAGTGCGGTCTCAGGATTGAGGCGTATGCACTCCCTGTCTCGTGCGAGCCAGGTGAGTTGCTTTTTGGCGTAGACGCGGGTATTGCGCGCAATTTTTTCCCGAGCCTGTTCCAGGGTCATTTCCCTGTCAAAAAAAGCTTTCATTTCCTTGTACCCCACAGTGTTGAGGGAATTGAAATTACCGAGTGCGAAGGCACGATGCGCTTCCTGCTCCAGACCGTCCTCAAGCATTTTATCCACGCGGGCAGCGATGCGGGCAAAGAGTTCCGCACGCGGACGGTCAATCATCATCTTTACGGCTTTGAACGGCCGGGGTACTTTGAGACCTGTACGGAATGATGAATACGGTTTGCCTGCCTGGAGGCTGATTTCTACGGCATGCACCACCCTGCGTGTGTTGGCACGGTCAACCTGGGAATAATACTCCGGGTCCAGGATTTCAAGCTGAGCCAGGACACCTTCCAGGCCATGGTTATAGAGCAGGTTGAGGACGTAGGCGCGTGTGGAATCAGAAACTGTGGGCATGTCATCAATGCCGTTGAGGAGGGCGTCCACATACATCATTGAGCCTCCACAGACCACAGCAACCCTGTTATGAGCCCAAATCCGTTCAAGGATACCGAGAGCGTCCTGCTCAAAGCAGGCTGCGCTGTAATATCCATCCAAGGGAAGGATTCCAACCAGATGATGCGGGGCTGCAGCCCGCTCCGCCGGTGTGGGAGCGGCTGTGCCTATGGGTATATCCATAAAAATCTGGCGCGAGTCAGCACTGACAATCTCAGTGTTGAAGAATCGCGCCAGATCTATGGCCAAGCCGGTCTTGCCGGATGCGGTTGGACCCGTTATGACGGCAAGAACACGGTCGTTATCGTTAATCATGCGTTCTGCTCAACCAGGCGTGCAATTTCCACAATTACGCGAGTTGCTTTTTCCATGTTCTGAATGGGGACAAATTCGTAACGTCCGTGGAAATTGAGGCCTCCGGCAAAAATGTTAGGGCACGGGAGGCCTTTGAAAGAGAGCTGTGCACCGTCTGTACCACCGCGGATGGGCTGAACTTTGGGAGTTACCTCTGCTCGGCGCATTGCCTCACATGCAGTGTCAATTATGTGCATCACGGGCTCAATCTTTTCACGCATATTGTAATACTGGTCCTTGATTTCAAGAGAGCAGCAGTCAGGGAACTCGTGGTTTATCTTGCGGGCCAGATGTTCAAGTTCTTTTTTACGGCGTTCAAAGCGGTCACGGTCGTGGTCACGGATGATGTATGTGAGAACGGTTTTCTCCACAGTACCTTCCATTGAAATGAGGTGGTAGAATCCCTCGTAATCCTCAGTGTGTTCAGGGGTTTCCCAGCGGGGAAGCATGATTATGAACTGATTGGCGATGCGCATGGAGTTCACCATCTTGTGCTTGGCATAACCGGGGTGTACGTTACGGCCCTTGAAAGTGACCTTGGCCACGGCAGCGTTGAAATTCTCAAATTCAAGTTCACCAATTTCACCGCCGTCCATGGTGTAAGCCCAGTCGGCACCGAAAAGCTTGACATCAAATTTGTGTGCACCCAGACCGATTTCCTCATCAGGGTTAAAGGCGATGCGGATTTTACCGTGCTTGATTTCAGGGTGTTCCTGGAGATACTGGACTGCAGAAATGATTTCAGCGATACCGGCTTTGTCATCCGCTCCGAGGAGGGTTGTGCCATCTGTAACGATTAAATCCTCACCCTTATGGTTGAGCAGTTCAGGGAATTCCTTGGGCGAAAGGACAATTTTCTCAGCATCGTTGAGGACAATATCCTCACCTCCGTAATTTTTAACGATACGGGGATTAACATGGCGTCCGCTCATGTCAGGGGATGTATCCATGTGAGCGATGAAACCGATGACGGGAACGTTCTTATCCGTATTGGCGGGTAAAGTGGCCATCAGATAACCGTTATCATCCAGAGAAATATCCTGAAGACCCATCTTTTCCAGCTCTTCCTTAAGGTGGCGGGCAAAAATCATCTGCCCGGGAGTGCTGGGGGTCATATTGGTAAGTTCATCACTCTGAGTGTCAAACTTTACATAACTGAGAAATCTATCAACAAGATTCATATTTTCAAGGAAAAGATTAAGATAATCAATAAAAAGACAGTGCAAAGGTACACAAACTTTCCGTACTGAGCAAAGGAGAAGCCCCGGAATTGAATATTAATTATGTATTGATGTCCGGAGAATCAATCCGGGTCAAGGGTGAGGGTGGTGGCGAGGATTTGGAGGGAGAGGCCGTCTATGTTGAGGAGGAGGTATGTGTCTTCAAGGGTGAGGCGGATGCCTGTGATGGTGTGGTTGTCGTTCTGGTGGTCCCAGTTGACGCGGACTACTCCGCCGAGGTGGATGTCCAATACTGTTTCTTCTTCTCCGGGTGCTGTGAGTTCTATGAGGAGCTGTCCGGGGAGGTATTGCATTTTTGTCATTATTCCTCCGCGGAGTGTGCGCACTGCTTCAAG
>CAZNBD010000013.1:13913-41594 GCA_964571405.1 uncultured Bacteroides sp.
ACGCGCATGCGCATCCAAGGGATTGAGGAATGGCGTTTAGGCCACTTGCGGAGGTCGTTGCGCGGGTCAACGTCCTTGAATTCCAGTCCTATTTCTTCTATTTCAAGTTTACCGATGAGCTGCAGGACTGGTGTTGAAGCATAAATAAAAACGATGTCACCTACTTCAAACTTGAAGCGGGCGAAGGTGGGCCAGTCCAAAGTCTGTCCCGGGATTAATGCGCCGGCCATGTCAAAAGACTGCGGCTTTGAGGTAAACACCCAGTATCTCATGGTTTTATTTTATTTTTAAAACACCAGAGTTCAAGTGTAAGTTCAGTATAAAAAAATTCAGGGCAACTTCTGAGAGCTGCCCTGAGACAATGAGTTAATTAATTGAGCGCCATGTGAGGCCTGTTGTGCGGATTCCGGTGTTGGTACCTTCTGCCATATAAACGAACCTGTATCCATCAATTCCAACTTTTTCCATGAGTTCCTGGATGAGATCATCACATTCACCGTAAGTTGTGTACTGGAGACGGAGTGCATTGAGGTATTTTCCGTTGAGGCTTCCCTGGGTCTGATTGGCAAAAGCGGAAGCACGTTCAAAAGTGAGGGTGTATTCCGCAAAACCGCCAGTTAAACGATATGTACATTCAGTGGCGCCTACAGCAACTGCATACTGCTCACAGCGGGCTTCAAGGAGACTATTGACATTTGAGCGCACGGCTGCAAAATTGAGTTCAGAATAATTCTGACGCACAAGCTGTTTGAGTCGGGCCGGGGTGATGGGATACTCCTGTTTGTCATCCATGACGTCAGTGATGGTAATTACCATTATACCTTCATTTTCAGTGAGTCCGTTGAGGATTTCATCCAGAGTGGTGCCGGTGTTATCCTTCATGACAATTGCGGTGATGAACTCAATCAGGGGCTGAGAGAGCTGAGACACTTTGATGTCAGGATCAATGAGCTTAATGTTGACAGCGAGGGTGTCTCCCTCATACTCGGCATAACAGTCAGTGAGGAACATAGGACTCTCCGCAGCGGTGCTACGCAGTTCAGAGTTCAGATGAGTGACCGGGAGTGTGAGGTCAACTTTTTTCTTGCCGCAAGCACCCATGATGATGAGGCTGAGCAGGGCAACAATTAAGAGTGATGACTTTTTCATGGCTCGTTAATATTATGTATTACGGATGGTTATTTAATTTCAGATTTCAATAAGCTGGTCCGGCTCAAAGGCGTGCGGAGCTTTGGCCCCAATAACTGTATCCCACTTCATGGGGGAGATTCCGGAGCCCGGACGTTTTACGGTTATGTTCTCTTCTGTGAATATTTCACCGGCTTCAATACGGCGTGCGGCAACGATGCTTTTACGTGCAACCTCAATATTGGGAGCCTCAGCCGATGCCACTACCTTATTTCCGGTTCCGAGGAAAATCTCTGTGTTACGCACACCGCGTACAAGCTCAGCGAGCTCATCCGGTTCCAATGAGGCCTTGTGATCCGGGCCGGGAAGATTGCGGTCCAGGGTAAAGTGTTTCTCAATGATTACCGAACCACGCGCAGCGGCCGCCAGGCTGACTTCAATACCGACAGTATGGTCACTATACCCTACCCCGGCGCACCCGAGAGATGCAAGGGCGTCCATGGCGCGGAGGTTGACAGAGTCCAGGGGGGCCGGATACTGTGTGGTACAGTGGAGGAGCCAGATATTACTCCGCGGCGTTCCGGCTTTTTCCAAAACATCAACAGCATCTTCCACTTCAGGAAGTGATGCCATTCCGGTGCTCATGATAACGCGGCTGCCGAGTGCTCCTATCTTACGCAGATACGGAAGATTGGTAATTTCACCTGAAGGTATTTTCCAATAATCCATATTGAGGGGAATGAGACAGTCAATGCTCACCAAATCAAATGGAGTGCTGATGAAACCGATTCCCTCCCTGCGGCATAAGTCACTCAGGGGTTTATATGCGCTGAGGGGAAGGTGAATGGCCCGACACATCTCCAGCTGACTTTCAGCGGAGCCTGTGGTTTCCTTCTGGTACTCTGCCTTTGGGGCATACCGTGAAATGACCAGTTCCGGTACGGCAGTCTGGAACTTGACATAATCAGCACCGGCGCGGGCAGCTGCTCTGATCAGTTCCTCAGCCATGGCATAATCACCGTTGTGATTAACACCGGCCTCAGCTATTACTATTATATGATTGTCATTCATACAAAAATATCATCTAAACACTACATCAGCCGGATAACGAGTGGTAAGGACACCCGGCTGAGCGACAGAAGGTTCAGACTCCAGGCCGAGGAAATCGCTGATAATCATAGAGGGAATATCCATACCGGCATAACATGAGGCAACGGCAGCTCCACCGAGGCGGGCATTAATCTCCATCACCATGAGCCGACCGTTATCAAGATTACGGATGAGCTGAACCGTAACTGCACCGGCAAGACGGAAGGTCCTGATTACCCGGCGAGCAAGTTCACAGCACTGTTCATCATCAATGGTAAGGGTGCGTACGGCCTCTCCACCCGATACCTCAAGACGTAAGCGTGGGCTTACAGAAATACGTCCGGAAAGCAGACTTGCGTAACAGTCAACGGTTATTTCCTCCCTATTGTCAATACGCTCCTGAATCAGATAGTTTTCCTGATGAGCGGCAATGCTTTCAAAATCTTTCTGACTGTCAATAAGGACAATACCCTTGGAAGCAGAACCCATTACGGGCTTGGCAATCAGCTGTTTAAATCCCATATCAGGGACATATGTGCGGGGGATGGGAATGCCGGCTTCTTCAAGGACAGCGGCTGCGGTACGTTTATTAAAGGTATCAGCGCAGGAATCAAGAGAGCCGCAGGGAACAAAAATCTTTTTATCAAATTGGTCCCTGCAACGGACTGCCACCTCAATTGCCGGGTCAACAAAGGGGATAATTATGTCAATATCATATTTATCCACCACAGAGCGGAGATGGGGCATAAGTTCAGGGTCTGACCACCTGAGACCTTCAATTATAGTTGCTACGGAAGCAAGCGGACAGCGAGAGTCCAACTCATAAGAAAAGAAATTACAGACATACCCCATCCTCTTCCCGGCATCATTGAGAAGCCGGCACATGCCCACACGTTTGGCACCTCCAAGGAAAAGGAAATTGATGGTCTGAGATTTCATCTATTATAAATTTGAGGCTTGTAATGTGCCAGATTTACAGGATTTGTAAACCATGAGATGGTTTCTTCCAGGCCTTGCCTGAGAGAAAAACTTGGACGCCAATCAGTGAGCGATGTGATGAGAGAATTGTCACCGCAGAGGCGGGTTACTTCACTCTTGGCCGGGCGGATGCGGTCCGGGTCAGTGAGAACTTCAACCTCAGCGCCCATGAGTTCAGAGATTATGTGGACCAGTTCACCCATTGAAACTTCAGTTCCAGTGGCAATATTTATTTCCATACCATCCAGGCCTGCAGTCTCAGCAATGGCAATAAAACCTGATGCAGTGTCACGGACAAAATTGAAATCACGGGTGGGAGTAAGATCACCGAGCTTGATCTCTTTCATCCCGGAAGCAATCTGTGAGATGACCGTGGGGATAAATGCACGTGCGCTCTGGCGGGGTCCGTAAGTGTTGAAGGGTCTGACAATGGTTACCGGGAGGTCAAAGGCATTGAAATAACTTTTTGCCAGTGCATCGGCGGCAATCTTTGTGGCAGAATACGGACTCTGAGGCTGGCGTGGGTGAGACTCGGAGATGGGTACTGTCAGGGCAGAGCCGTAAACCTCAGAGGTTGAGGTGACAAGCAGGCGTGGAGTTCCGGCGGCCTTGCAGGCTTCAAGGATGTTGAGTGTACCCTTTATATTGGTATCAACATAACTCTCCGGAGCCACATAACTGTAAGGAATTGCAATGAGGGCAGCCAGGTGGAAAACAGAGTCAACCCCCTGAACAAGAGTGCGACAAAAGGCGCTGTCCCGGACATCTCCACAAACAATCTCAAGGTCAGTGCGCGGAGCAATATCCTCTAACCATCCCCAGTTATTGAAAGAATTATACTGAGCGAGAGCCCTTACCCTGTAACCACGGTCAAGGAGGGCTTCTGTGAGATGGGAGCCGATGAATCCGTCAGCTCCGGTGACGAGAGCGAGCGGTTTTACCATGTCTTTGAGAATTTATAAGTGTAATTCTGCCCGGACTGAGACGTCCAGCTCAGGACCATATTTTTACCGGAGAGTTCCTCCACAGACAGATTAAAGACACCGGCTGCAGGGAAGCCGAGCCATGTCGGGGCGGAATACATACCCGTTCCCTCAGGGATGGCATCAGAGTGATGGATGAAATCCAGTGTCAGCACGGAGGAGGAGTGAGTGAAAGTACCGTAATGTTTATCAGTGGCGTGATACTGATCCACTTTGGTCACCATGAGAATCTCACCCTGGAAACTCCAGGTGGTGTAATACTCCTCCGGGAGCTCAGAGACCTGACCGTCAACAGTCATGGAGTCCAACACCCATGATCCGAACAGGTCTCCAATGTTACCGTTGTTCTGAGTGCAGGAAGCTGCAAACAGATAAATAAAAAACAGGACGGGGAAAAATATTTTGTTCTTCATTTACGGGGACCTAAAGTGATTAAACCGGAATAAGCGACACTGAGGTGAGCTCCGAAGCAATTACCTCTGAGATTACCATGGTCAAGGGCCAGGGCGGCAGAAATATCCAGGCCTTGTACGCCAGCGGCCTTGCACCACTGAGCTTTCAGCATGGCAGAAGTGTCATGGAGCCTGGAGCGAGCGGGAATGCGGCCTTCACCGCCGGCTTTCTGATAAGAGATTTTGGCAGTCCATTTCCACCCGGGCAGGAAGGTACCGCAGGCAGCGGCATGGAAACCGCGGGCACGGTTATGGGCAAATTCCGGGTAACCGTCAGAATTATACCGGGGGGAGAGGAGGAAGGGGGTGCCAATGGCCATGCCGTAATTGGCATAAGGGCCGTAGAAATCGTTATTGAAGTAATTATCACCGCCGTTGGCTTCGGCAGAAAGGTTGGTGCCGGGCGCATCACCGGGAGTGAGGTGAACCGGACCGCTCTGATTGGTGAAGTCAAGATACTCAAAGAGAGCTTTCTCAAGAATTCTGTTCTGACCGAGCGAAATCTGCAGACCCCACAGACCGTCCCAACCGTTACGGCGACCGATGCCGGAACCGTCCTCCCAGGGCCACTGGAAATACGCGTCTAAACGAGTACCGGAATTGAAGGTATAAGAGGCCTTGAAGTCCCAAGATCCGAGAGAGCCACCTTTATAATAGTTCTCACCGGAGCCTTCACGGGGGAAAAACATTTCCCACAAGTCCTTGATGTGGAAGCCGCGGTTTTCCTCAGAGGTCACCTTGCCATGTACAAAACGGCGGGATGAACCACCGAAGAGTCCGGCAGTCTGCATGCCCGCTGTGACGGAGAAGGGCTGATGCGGGTTGGTGCGGAAGTAACAGCGCTTGTAAGTATAACAGAGGTCAGAAGCGATGAGGCCCTGGAAATCATTGAACTGCTTATGGTCAAAACCATCATCAGTCATGCGTCCGTACATAATCTCACCGTCAATCTGCACCCACCCTTTTGTGAAGGGGATGTCCACAAAGTCAATAAACCCGGCAGCGACACCCGGAATGGGGCGGGCGTTGGTGCTCCTGATGAGATCTCCGGAGCTGAGTTCTGAGTCAATAATGCGTGAATTGCGTTCTTTCATACCGCCCAGGAGGTAAACGGCGCGGTATTTGAGCATGCCGTACAGCTGAATGAGTCTGAGCGGGCTCTGACGGACGGAATGAGAAAACCATTCAGAGCCGTCATATTTCATGTAAGAAGCGGCAGAGCCATAACCTAAATTATATTCCAGGCCGTACGCCCATGAAAAGCGTCTGTCCATGGACAGATTTCTCTGAATGAGTCCCCGCTGCCAGATACCCTTTGAATTGACAGCGCGACCGCTGTTCCAGGAACCTAACATGTAAGGAGCAAAATCTCCGTTTCCGGCGTACACATCAAGAGCAGCGGTGTACTCAATGTTTTCCTCGGCGAAGGCACTGAAGCACATCAGCACCATCAAAGACAGAAAGAAACGCTTTAACATAGTCACTCAGATAAAAGGTACCACAAAAAGGGAGAGGAGTGCCGGAGAACGGCGCCGCGGTATCAACGGATGCTGGTCTGGCGGGAGTAAGTGAGTTTCACTTTTGCCTTATCCAGAGGGATGATGGCCACAGAAGGATTACGGAAAGCCTGCACCACGTCACTGACAATGTAATTCTGAGTATAATAAGAACTCATGTCCAGTTCAAAGGAAACCTGCACGGGGCAGAGGCGGAAAGTGTAATCGGCTTCCTCAATTGTTTCCTTTTCCAGGAGGCCCTTGACATAATCACCGAGCTGTTTGAATTCATAAGTTCCTGTTGCTGAATTGAATTCCGCATAGAAGGAGGTTTCATTATCCGGGAGGGAATTTTCAGCAAAGAAACTGTCACGTTTATCAGCGCGCACCAGCAGGGCGTACTTGGGCATGATTACGGGAGCTTCAGTATCAAGGCTATCCGCATAAATGGAGAGAGAGACACTGTTGAGTACAGTCATCTTGGCACTTCCGGCCTTATATGCGGCAATGATTTCCGGCACGGGAAGGCGGAGTTCTGTTTCATAACATCCGGGGGCAACCATCAAGGCCTGTCCCTGACGCGCACGTTCACGGATTGCGGGGTCCAGCTGCACGTTTATGATGTTATTGTTGATAACCTCAGGAGAAACAAAGAGGTATTCATGTTCAGCGTCTACGGTGTCCAGGCGCCCGAGCGACTCACTGTACTCAATCTTGCGGAGGTGCATGGTAATGGTGGAACGTGTAATGTCCATCAGGCGACCGCTTCCGAAGCTATTGTCAATATAAACGCCTGGGAAAACATTGTCTGCAAAGACCTGACCATTAGCAAAATTGGCGGGGTTCTTTTCAAATTCAGTGAAAAGATGGCGACCGAATTCCGTGGGGAGTTTTACAGCCACAGTGCGAGCACCGGAAGATACAATGTTGGTGAGCTCAGTGGCGTTATAAGTGCGTTTGCCCAGGATATTATTTGGGTCATAATACCCGGCAGGATCAAAATCAGAAGATATACCGTCCTGAAGCTGACGGGTGAGCGGGTAAATGGTTACGCCCATGGGTGCGATTGAGTCTCCGATGAAAGCTCCGGGAACATAACGGAGGTTAAAGAATACGGAGTCAATATTTTCCGCTTTGAAGTTGGCGGTATCCATCTGAGTTGTAGGCAGGAGCTGAGCCACAGTGCTGCTGGTGATGGTACCGTAGCCTTCCAGGTTTATGGCACCCAGGAGCTGGTCAATGCAGCGGGGGCGAATGCTGGTGAGTTCAACGGAGTGGCCTGTTACCACAAATGATGAGTCAACAACAATTTCCACCTGGTCATCAAGGAGAGATGAACCGATGGTGGTGGATTCATCACATGAAAAGAGGAGAGCCGCCAGAGCGGGAAGTATGATAAGAGAACGGAAGTTCATGGTTAAAGACTCTTGTAAAAATCATAATACGCGGAATAATTCTCGGGGTCCTGGAATTCCATAATAGGTTTACCGCTTGCACGAGCATATTCCACAAGAGCGGGGTCAATATTCTTGCCGCTGATGGTTATGGCATCCGCATGGTCAATGGCCAGGCGTGAGAGGCTGCCGTGATCAATTCCATCCTTGGCGATTATGGCCGCCAGGGCTTCATCAGAGAAACCATCAGAGCGGAGTTTGTCAATCATCTTGGAGTTGAGAGTACCTTCAAATGAATCATCCGTGAGGGAGTACACCACTTTTGAATTGGCAAACACGGGGTCATCAGCAAAGACGGTCTTGAGGTACAGGGGAGCGAGGGCAGAAATCCAACCGGTGCAGTGCACAATGGAGGGTTCCCAGCGCAGTTTCTTGACGGTTTCAGCGGTGCCGCGGACAAAGAAGATGGAGCGTTCATCATTGGCTTCCACATCATGCTCGGTTTCAAGGCTGCCGGAAGTATTACGCATAAAAAAGTCCTCACTGTCAATGAAGTACACCTGCAGGCGGAGAGGGGGCAGGGTTGCAACCTTAATCAACAGGGGATGGTCATTATCATCAATGGGAATATTGATACCTGAGAGGCGAATAACCTCATGGAGCTGATTACGGCGTTCATTTATAGAGCCGTACTTGGGCATGAAAGTCCTCACTTCCGCCCCTTTTTCCATAGTGGCCTGGGGAACAAGGCGGCCGAATGTACTGAGCTGAGAAGCAGGTAAATAAGGTTCAATTTCCTGTGATATGTAGAGAACTTTCTTGACGTCCATGAGATTGGGTTGGTTTTATTTTTGCAAAGTTAATGAAAATTTTGCAAATGACCGCACTCCGGCACAAAGCAAATGCCGGATTTTTGGATTTTTAAGGATTAGAGATGGTGAAAATGAGGTCATTTACCTCCATGGGAGCATCCTGCCAATGCCCAGGAGTATGTCTCTGCAGAAGAGAGAAATGGGGGTAATGATGGGTTTGAAACGAGTCTGGCTGGTGGGTGCAAGGACAGTGAGGGAAGCCGGGTGGCATTTAACTTCAATGGTCTGCGGCATCTCAGAGGGGTCTCCATCCAGGTGCCCGACGCCTGCAGTCTTGCGTTTTATTTTTATCTCCTTGGCTCTGAAAGTATTAATCAGTGCATTCTTGCCTATATAACCGGTGAGGAAGTCAACACCGAGCCTGGCGGTCTGAATGAGGTTTCCTGTATAGACTATCGTAACGTCAAGCTCCCCGTCAGTGACAGAGGCCGTGGGTGCTATAAAGGCGTTATTGCCGTACTGTGAAGCATTGCAAACCACCACCAGGAAGGCCTTGTCAGAAATGGTCATTCCATTGGCCTCAATAACATACTCCTCAGGGGAGAAATTTACAAATTCATCCAGGGCGCTGCTGAGGTATGTGATGAGACCGCGGCGCTTACTGCGTGCAAATCGTTCACTGACAGCTGCATCAAAACCCACACCGAAGGTGCAGAAGAATGGCGCACCGTTGGCGCTTCCATAATCAATGGCCAGAGTATGGCGCTCTGCAATCACGCGGAGGGAGCGGTCAATATCCACGGGAATACCGAGGTGACGTGCGAGGCCGTTTCCGCTTCCGGCAGGAATTATGCCCATGGGCATGGTGGTGCCTATAAGACCGCAAGCGGTTTCATTGACAGTTCCGTCACCGCCGCAAACCAGGACTGCACTGTACCTGCCATCCTTGCTGAACTTGTGGGCCAGCTCGGTGGCGTGCCCCTGGCGTTTTGTGTAATGCACGTCAACGTCAATGCCGGTCTTGGCCAGACGTGAAACAATCCGGGGAACAAGCTTACGCTTGGGAACAGTGCCGGATGCAGGATTGACAATAAGCGCCATCCGAGTGCGCAGGGAAGGCCTACTCATGAAGCTTAAAGAATTGAGGTTCAAATGCTTTAAGGGAAACAGCACCGATACCCAAGGGCAGAGAAGTATCCACATCCCCGTCAGAGAATACCACGGCCACATTTCCTGCAGGGTCAGACTTGAGGACAATGAGGATATCCGCGCCGTCAACGCTTAATCTTGTAAAAGAGGGTGTTCCGCGCCACATGGCAGGATTTTCCCTGCGGAAACGCATGGCTGAGGCAATGTAATCCCTCAGGTCAGCTTCCTGAGCGTTCCCGGGTTCCAGATGACCGGAAGTGCGGGCAATGTTGTCCGGCTGAGCGCCCTCAGTTTCCAGGCTGCGGTCAGCATACTCATCACCATAATAAAGAGTAATAGGTCCGGAGTACGCGGCCAGAATGGCGTTCAGGGTTTTGAGACGTGCATAATAAAGGGAATCTGCAGGGTCAAGATGATCCGCCACGCGGTAACCGTCATGATTGGTGAGGAAGAGATTGGGAATGACATTGTCATTGAGGTAACCGCGGGCTGTGGGAGCGGATAGAACAGTCTGCACGTCATCCCAGCCATTAACCAGACCCTGTGATTCAGGATGCTGCATGGCCCCGCTGATGAGTTCCTTGCCGTCAAAATCAAATGCGCTGAGCAGGCCGCCGTCACGGTACACACCGCGGTTGATTACGTCAGCCCTGCCCCAGTCCTCGCCAACCATGTAAGCGAGGGTACCCCACTGCTCACCGCGGGCAGCGCGCGCAGCTGCAGCGGCTTCAACAGCGGCACGGATTTCATTCCAGTAATTGTGTCCGCCCTGAGTGGCCTGATAAGCCTGGTCAAGGCGCCAGCCGTCAATTCCGTAATTATCAATATAATAAACAGCAAGTTCCTTTATATAATCCAGAGAACCGGGATAAGCTATATTCCCGGCACCGCCCTGCTCTCCCCTGTCACTGAAAACAATGGAAGAATCCAGAACGTGACCCTGCGGAGAGGGAGTGACCACCCCGCCGTGATGACCGAACACACCGTCCAGTATTACATACAGACCGCGGGCATGCGCGGAGTCTACCATTTCCTTGAATTCAAGTTCGGTTCCGAAATTGGGATCAATCTTGAAGAAATCATTGGTAAAATACCCGGTTGCCTGAAGTTTCTCACCGCCGAAAGCAGTAGAGCTGTCAAAAACGGGAGTGAGCCAGATGGCGTTCACGCCCAGTGAGGCGATATAATCAAGGCTTTCCGTGATACCTTTTATATTGCCGTTCTTGGTGTGGCCGTCCGGACCCCACATGGCGGAATAACCGGGCGCTCCGTCAGGAGAATGGCGGAACGAAGCCACCATAATCTGATATATGGTGAGGCCGCGCTGCTGGTCAGGCGCAACGGGAGTCTGGGCAACACTATGACCGAAAACTGCGGCAAGCAGCCCGAGGGCGGCCAGGCGCAGACTCCGGAAGAGAGCCGAGAGCTTATTGAGAAACTTGACGTTCACAGTTTTATTCCTCAGCGGTTTCAGAAAATTCCATCAGGTATGCCTTGATAAAATCATCAAGGTCACCATCCATCACACCGCCCACATCAGCAGTCTGCCAGTTGGTACGATGGTCCTTGACGCGTCTGTCATCAAAGACATAACTGCGAATCTGAGAGCCCCATTCAATTTTCTTCTTACCGGCTTCAATCTTTGCCTGCTCCTGCATGCGGTGGTCAAGCTCCTTG
Organism: uncultured Bacteroides sp.; assembly: GCA_964571405.1. GTDB lineage: Bacteria > Bacteroidota > Bacteroidia > Bacteroidales > Muribaculaceae > CAG-873. Next base: position 25,072 of record CAZNBD010000013.1, read on the forward strand.
GCATAAAGGATAGACCTCAACTGACGCAGGGCATTTTCCTTGTTCTTGGGCTGGTCACGAGTCTCAGTATTTTCAATCAGAATCTCTTCTTTTTCACCGGTATAAGGGTCTGTGAACTGATAACGGAGGCGAACACCTGACTCCACCTTGTTCACGTTCTGACCGCCGGCGCCACCGCTGCGGAAAGTATCCCATGAAAGGAGAGCAGGCTCAACCTTCACCTCAATGGTATCATCCACCAGGGGTGTAACGAATACGGAGGCGAATGAAGTCATGCGCTTGCCCTGGGCATTATAAGGAGAAACGCGCACCAGGCGGTGCACACCGTTCTCACTCTTAAGGAAGCCGTAAGCAAAGTCACCTTCAATATTGAGAGTACAGCTCTTGATACCGGCTTCATCACCCTCAAGGAGGTTGGCCACGGAGAGCTTGTAATTATGAGCTTCAGCCCAGCGCATATACATGCGCATGAGCATTGAGGCCCAGTCCTGACTCTCAGTGCCACCTGCACCGGAATTGATTTTGAGGACGGCACTCATGATGTCCCCCTCATTGCGGAGCATATTGCGGAGTTCCAGATCCTCAAGGAGCTGATGGGCATGAGCGTAAGCCTTGTCCACCTCATCCTCCCCGACCACTTCCTCGCGGAAAAACTCCAGGGCTATACCCACTTCATCCACAGCACCGGAAAGTTCATCAAAGTCCGCAATCCATTTCTGGAGGTCCTTGATTTTCTTCATCTGCTTCTGGGCCGCCTCGGCATTATCCCAAAAACCGTCCGCCATGGTCCGGAGTTGTTCTTCTTCAACGGCTATTCTTTTCCCGTCAATATCCAGATATCTTTTAAGCGCGGCAGTGCGCTCTGAGATTTCTTTTAATTGTTCTTGGGTTATCATATGATTTACATTGGAAAAATTTACGGATAGAGCATTGCACCCGCAGGCGCATAATTTGGCCACAAAATTAAGCAAATTTTAAAGAACTTTATTTGTACAGACTGTTAATTGCTGTAAAAAATTAACTAAAAGGCATGAATTATTTGTGTATTACCGGGATTTTGTGTAATTTTACGCTATTCTTGCAATACCCTAAAGCCATCATGAAAAATAAACTGTTAATTTCACTATTTCTGATAGCGGCCACCGGAGCATTCTGGCTTTCCAGCCGCGCAAGCCAAGGAACAGAGACATCCACACCTTCATGGCTTGAGACCGATTCATCAGCTGCCATTCACAGCCGACTGCTTTACGATTTTCCGTGGACAGTGGATGAAGCACGTGCGCATATCCGAGAGAGACATCCGGACCTGACAGACGCGCAGATAGACAGTTTTGTGGCCAAAGGCTATATAGAGACAAAGGTGATTGACGGCGAGCGCCGTGTTCACCGCAAGGCTCCCCGGAATCTGGGGCTGCTCAATCCTGAGATGAGCGGAACCACAGGCCGCGGAGATGAGGCACGAGCCGAAAGAATATCATATGTGGACTCCGTACTGGCGTACTACGACGGCACCAACCCGAAAGGACTGGCGCACCGCGTTGTTTACCGTTTCAGCATAGATGTTCCATATCATGAAGCACTGGAGGGCGACACCATCCGGGTATGGCTTCCTCTGCCGCTGACAGATCCCACAGTTGAATATCAGAGTGATGTGGAGATAACAGATGCATCACACTCTTATCTGCGTGCTGACGCGCTTGTATCATCCGGCGCACCCACCCATAACAGTGTTTACATGTCAGCTCCGGCAGCAGGCCCCGGTGATACCCTACATTTTGAATACACAGGCGCATTCACAGCCAAGGGCCAATGGATGAGTGATGAAGAAATGCGCGCGCGTCTTCAGCCTTATGATACAGAATCCGAGATATACAAGGAATATACCAAGTTTGAGGCACCTCACATTGTACGACTTGACAGTCTGGCCCACGCGATTGTTGGTGACGAGACAGATCCAATCAATCAGTCACGCATGGTCTTTGACTATATTCAGGATAACTACCCCTGGGCGGGTGCGCGTGAATACAGCACCATAAGCTGCATACCGGAGTATGTGGTGCGTGAGGGTCACGGTGACTGCGGCCAGGTATCCCTGCTTTATATTTCCCTGATGCGCACCCTGGGCGTACCGGCACGCTGGATAAGCGGCTGGATGCTCCATCCCGGAGAAGTCAATTACCATGACTGGGCGGGGGTATATTATGAGGGAATCGGCTGGCTGCCGGTTGATGTATCATTCGGACGTTACCTGAATGCCCGGGATCCGCGCGTACATCATTTCTATAATCACGGAATAGACAGCCACCGCATGTGCATCAACACAGGAGTGTGCGGCTCATTCATTCCGGCCAAGAAATTTGTACGCAGTGAAACCGTTGACTTCCAGCCCGGAGAGGTTGAAAGCACCCGCGGCAACCTGTTCTATCCCGGTTGGGACCATGATCTTGAAATAATCTCCATAACCCCCATTGAGCAATGAAATTCAGGAATATAGTTACTTTCCTCACGCTTGCCTGGCTGCCTCTGACAGGCTTTGCAGCCGGTACATTACAGCAGGCCCGTGACATTATCAGCGAGGTCAAGGGGCAGTATGCTCCGGATTCCCGGCAGGTGGTTTTTGAAATAAGCGCCAAGCAGGGAGCTCAGGGGATTGTCCTGACAGGAAATACCTCAGAAAGAGAGCCCTACGCAGCCCTGCTGACACGCCTGGGACAGGACGGGATAACATTTACGGACAGTATAAATGTCTACCCCACAAACAGCTGGGCACAGGTGCGCATACCTGCAGCGAGCCTGCGTACGGCAGGACGTCATGCTGCCGAAATGGCAACCCAGGCCATTATGGGTACCCCTCTGAGGGTACTGGAAAAGGGCGGTGAATGGTGGCGCGTCCAGACTCCTGACGGCTATATTGCCTATGTACCGTCATCCTCAGTGGTGAGCAAGACAGCGGATGAGATGGAACGCTGGCGCAGCGCTGAAAGATATATTGTAACATCCCCGTGGCAGATCAGGGTCTATGACTCCCCCACTGCCACCGGACCGCGGAATGTGGTAACCGATCTGGTGAACGGAAGTATAGTTGAAGTGGAAGGCTCACGGCCTGATGCCGAAAACGGGCGCCTCCACTTGCGCCTTCCGGACGGCCGCACAGGTTACGCAGACCTGAGCGCTTTCAAAACTGTTGAGACCTGGGCCGCTCAGGATTTCAATCCGGACCAGATACTTGATATTGCTTATTCCATGGAAGGTACCCCATATCTGTGGGGCGGCACATCCACCAAGGCACTTGACTGCTCCGGCCTGGCCAAGGTAAGTTATTTCTCTAACGGAATCATTCTGATGCGAGATGCATCACAGCAAGCCACAACCGGTACCAGAATAGAGGCCAGTGACTGGCGGAGCAATCAGGCCGGAGACCTCCTCTTTTTCGGCAATGCCCGGACAGGAAAGGTAACCCATGTGGCCATATACGATAACAACGGCAACTACGTCCATTCCTCCGGACGTGTAAAACGCAACAGTGTTGACCCGGCCTCAGATTCATATCTGAGTACGCCCTTCCTTCACAGTGTGCGTATTGCCGGCAACGAGGGAACAAGGGGTATCACCCGGGCCAGGGATCATGCCTGGTATTTCAATGTCCCCGATTCACATGCACATTAATATAATAAAGATATGAACAGACGCAATTTTATACGAACCGGATTATTAGGCGCCATGTTTGCGGCATCCCCCATCAGCATGTCAGCTCTTGACAGCGCCACCCGTGCAATAGCACCGTCCGGTCGCCTCAATCTCTCCTTCCGTCCATACGAACTCCAGCTGCGCCATGCCTTCAATCTGGCACGTTCACAGCGCACCACCACCCCCGGCGTTCAGGTGCAGATAGAATATGACGGAGTGGTTGGATACGGAGAAGCCTCCATGCCCCCATACCTGGGCGAGAGCGTGGAGTCTGTATGCAATTTCCTTTCCAGTCTTGATCTGTCCCAGTTCACAGACCCATTCCGTATAGAGGACATCCATGAATACATGGAGAGTGTGGCGCCCAATAACAGAGCAGCCAAGGCCTCCGTTGATATTGCCCTTCATGACCTGACAGGAAAAATCATGGGGCAGCCCTGGTACAAAATCTGGGGCCTGAATCCCACCAAGACCCCTCACACCTCCTTCACCATCAGTTATGATGCAGATCCTGAGGAAATGCGCCGCAAGATAGAGGAAACAAGTCCTTTCCGTGTGGTAAAGGTAAAGATGGGACTTGACCATGACCGCGAGATAGTTGAGGCACTGCGCCGTCACACAGATGTACCCATCTGCGTGGATGCCAACCAGGGCTGGAACAACAAGGAAGAAGCTCTGGAAATGTGCCACTGGCTTGCCGAGCGTAACTGCCTGTTTGTCGAGCAGCCGATGGACAAGATGGCAATAGATGATACCGCGTGGCTGCGTGAACGTTCACCGCTGCCCATTATTGCGGATGAATTCCTTCAGCGCCTCCCGGATGTGAAACGCGCCGCCGGAGCATATGACGGAATCAATATCAAGCTGATGAAGTGCACCGGCATGCATGAGGCGTATCAGATGGCTACCCTGGCACGCGCCATGGGCATGAAAGTAATGCTTGGCTGCATGACAGAAACCTCCTGCGCTGTGTCAGCAGCGTCCCAGCTCGCCCCCATGGTTGACTGGGCTGACCTTGATGGCAACCTGCTCATTGCCAACGATATCTTTGACGGCATGAAGATTGTTGACGGTAAGGTAACCATTCCGGAGCGCCCCGGAATTGGTGTAATTCCTCTTGAAGCATAAACATTCCTGAACATCCATGAACAAACACATATCACTGAACAAAAACAGCGTAGTTACCTTTCTTCAGAAGGAGCCGGCTCAGTTCACCAAACAGGATATCATAGACTATATCAGTTCCAACGGAATTGAGATGGTCAACTTCATGTATCCTGCAGCTGACGGGCGCCTGAAGACGCTGAACTTTGTAATCAATGACCTTGCGTACCTGGAAACCATCCTCACCCTGGGTGAACGCGTGGACGGCTCCTCCCTGTTTCCGTTCATAAGCGCGGGAAGCTCAGACCTTTATGTGGTACCGCGTTTCCGTACGGCCTTTGTGGACCCGTTTGCCCCGGTGCCCACACTGACCATGCTGTGTTCATTCTTTGACAAGGACGGCAAGCCTTTCAGCGGCGCGCCTGAGCAGACACTGAAGGCCGCATGTAAAGCCTTTACGGAAAGTACAGGACTGGTATTCAACGCCATGGGAGAGCTGGAATTCTATGTAATCTCAGAAGATCCGGGCGTTTATCCTGCCACAGACCAGAAGGGTTACCATGAGTCCGCCCCGTTTGCCAAATTCAATGACTTCCGTGTGCAGTGCATAAAAGCCATTGCCCAGACCGGAGGCCGAATAAAGTACGGACACTCGGAGGTTGGCAATTTTACCCGTGACGGAAAGATTTATGAGCAGAATGAAATAGAATTCCTGCCCGTAGACGCCCAGGATGCAGCAGACCAGTTGGTAATAGCCAAGTGGGTGATCCGCAATATGGCAAACCGCCAGGGCCTTGAAGTTACCTTTGCTCCCAAGATTACCACCGGTAAGGCAGGTTCCGGCCTGCACATCCACATCCGCCTGAACAATCCTGACGGAAGTACCGCCACCATTTCCAACGGCGCACTGTCAGACGCAGCAAGGCGAGCCATAGCCGGACTAATGACCCTTGCGCCAGCCCTGACAGCGTTCGGAAACACAAATCCGACTTCCTACTTCCGCCTGGTACCCCACCAGGAAGCGCCGACAAGCATATGCTGGGGAGACCGCAACCGTTCCGTCCTGGTACGTGTGCCCTTAGGCTGGACCTCAGGGACCAACATGTGTGCCATGACCAACGGAGAAGCGGCAGACACAGCGTGCCCGGAAGTTGATGTAACAGAGAAGCAGACATTTGAAATCCGTTCAGCGGACGGGTCAGCAGATGTTTACAGGCTTCTTGCCGGAATTGCAGTTGCCCTCCGTTACGGACTTGAAATGGAAACAGCCGACGCACGCCGCATAGCCAGCCAGACATATGTAGATACCGATATCCACCGCAACAATCTGGCGTCCAAGCTGAACAGCCTGCCAACAGACTGCAAATCCTCAGCAGCGGCCCTTGAGAAGCTGAGCTCCGTCTTTACAGCCAAGGGAGTATTCTCAGAGGAAATGATAAAGGACATCTGCCGGCAACTGCGTTCATTCCCTGAAGAGGAAAGTACGGAAAAGCTGGTCAAAAAACACATAAACTGCGGATAAGCAGCTGCAATGAAAGAAGTTGCAGTAATCATACCGATTTACAAAAGTGCACTGAGCGGGGACGAAATCCTGTCCCTGCGTCAGTGCATTTCTGTACTTGGGAAATATCCGCTCATAGTAATCAAACCGGCAAGCCTGGATTTGAAGGCCTTGACAGCCCAATATCCTCAGCTGCAGACAGTAAGTTTCAAGGATGATTACTTCCGCTCAATACATGGATATAACAGCCTGATGCTGAGCCGGGAGTTTTACAAGGCGTTTATAGATTACCGCTATATCCTTATATACCAATTGGATGCATATGTGTTCAAGGATGAGCTGAAGGAATGGTGTGAAAAGGATTATGATTATGTTGGAGCCCCCTGGCCTGTGCGCCCCATTTACAGCCATCCGCTGATGCGTCTGTGCTCATGGATAAAGAAACAATACTGCACCCTGTTCAAGCGTCCGAACTCACAGATTACAAACTGGCGGGTGGGAAACGGCGGACTCTCCCTGCGTAAAGTCAGTGTTATGCTTGATGTCCTGGAAAAACACTGGAACACAGCTGAAAAATATCTCCGGCACAGCGGTAACCACATGTATAACGAGGATGTTTTCTTTGCCGTGGAACCAAACCGACAGTGCATAATGGTCAAATACCCCACATGGAAAGAGGCTCTTGAATTCAGTTTTGACAAGTATCCCGACTACTGTTACCGGCTCAACGGAAACAGACTTCCATTTGGCTGCCACGGCTGGAATAAGAAACGCATGCGCAAATTCTGGGAACCTATAATAGGAACTCAGGCGGGGAAAGAAGAAACTTCATAAAATTTGACCGGGGGAGTATCATAAATTTGCGGATTAAAAATAAAAGCGTTAAATTTGCCGCTGAAAAACACTACATTGCATCAGTTTATGCGCAAATACCTGATACTCAGCCTTGTCCTTCTGTTTGTAACAGCAGGAAGCATTACATCTGCCGCTCAGAAAAATAACCGACGCGTGCAGGTGGCCGGAATAGCATTCTACAACTTTGAAAATCTTTTTGACACCATTCCCAATAACCCGGAGGGAAGGGATGTGGAATTCACTCCCAACGGCCCGCGCCAGTGGGACGGACGCAAGTACCGTGAGAAAGTGCATAACCTGGCATACGCAATTTCAGAATTCAAGACCCGCACCACACCTTACGGACCCGCCATCATTGGAGTGAGTGAGATTGAGAACCGCTCAGTGATGGAAGATGTAATCAATGAACCTGAACTGAGGAGTCTTAACCTTCAGATAGTTCACCATGATTCACCGGATGCGCGCGGCGTGGATGTAGGCCTGATATACAATCCGCGTTACTTCAGGGTTCAGAATGTTACCAATCACAGACTGGTTGAAGTGCCATTCCGCACACGTGACCAGATGTGTGTTGTCGGCAGCCTGTTGGGACAGCCCCTGGCTGTAATTGTAAACCACTGGCCCTCACGCCTGGGCGGCCAGGAACGTTCAGAGCCTAACCGAATGGCCGCAGCGCGTCTGAGCAAGGCAATTGCAGATTCACTCTGGAACATCAATCCTGAAATGGGAGTAATCATCATGGGAGACCTCAATGATGATCCCCAGGACCGCTCATGCGCAGAAGTATTGGGTGCACGTCCTGACACAGACGGTGTTGAGGCACACGGATTTTACAATCCGTGGTGGCGCATCCTTGACCGCGGCATAGGCTCCCTGGCATACCGCAGCGCATGGAATCTGTTTGACCAGATTATCCTGTCCGGCAATCTTGTCAATCAGCCTGAGAACAAATGGAACTTCTTTGAGGCACGCGTCCTCAACTTTGATTTCCTGAGAGACACGGAAGGCAACCGCGTTGGTTACCCCAAACGCACATATGCATCCGGCAGTTACCTTGGAGGATATTCCGACCACTTCCCCACCGAGGTGTTCCTGCGCAGATACGTACAACAGTAAGAAACAACCAACCAAATTTAATCTATTTTATATGAACAAACTTTTACTCACACTTGCAGGTGCAGCTCTTGCTTTCAGCGCAAGCGCAGCTGATGCAACTTACACAGTAAATTTCAGTGACCCCGAATCACTGGGTGTAGCAAAAGCCGAACCCGGCGAAGCAACCGTTCCCACCGCACCCTTCGGCACCTCTGACATTACCATCACAGTAACTCAGGGTGCAGACTACGGTCAGAATCAGGAACTCCGCTTCTTTACCAACAGCTCCGGCGCAGTAGACTTCCGCACCAGCGCCAAAGGCGGTCAGAAAGGTCACAAGTTTGAGGTTAAGACCAAGAACGGTGACAACATGGTAAAAATTGAATTTACAGGTACCAATGCCAATCTGTCAGTAACAACAGGTGTATTTGACGCAGGCACCAAGACCTGGACCGGCAGCGCCAATGCAGTTACATTCACCACCACCGGAGCCGTTAACCTGACCAAGATGGTTGTTACTACAGGCGAAGGCGGCGGCCAGGGCGGCGAAACCGTATCCACAATTTTTGCCGAGTCATTTGCAGCCAGCCTGGGTGCTTTCACCATTGAGAACGTACTTCTCCCCGAAGGCTTTGAATATATCTGGAGCTGGGGCGGTGCAAGCTACGGTGCCAAGGCTTCCGCATATAAGGACAACACCTCTTATGCTTCTGACTCATACCTGATCTCACCTGTTATCGACCTGACAGGCGCATCAGATATCACCATGGCATTTGACCACGTATTCAACAAATTCCCCTCAGAGGCATTTGCTGTTGAGAACTGCACTCTGGTAATCCGTGAAGCCGGAACAAGCAGCTGGACAAAGGTTGCCATTCCCCAGCACACAGACAACACCTCATGGACATTCTGCAACTCAGGCAGCATTGACCTGAACGCTTACGCAGGCAAGAAAATCCAGTTTGCTTTCCGTTATGTCAGCAAGGACGGCGAATCCGGCACATGGGAAATCAAGAACCTCCTGTTAACAGGTAAGGGTGGTATCACACCTCCTCCCACTCCCCAGGGTGAGGAATACACACTTGCCACATCAATTGTAAGCGGCAAGCAGTATGTTATGACAGCCAACGGACAGCTCGGCGCAGCCATCCCCGAAACTTCAACTTATGGCCGTCTTTCACTTATTGACGCCACATTTGAAGGCTCAACCGTATTTGCCGAAGCAGTAAACGCCATCACAATTGAAGAAGGCGACGGCGGCGGTTACACCCTCAAGGACAGCTACGGCCGTTACCTTGGCTTTGACGGTGAACACACCACATCCTTCCAGCTTTACACTGACGTTAATGAATATGATGTATGGGATATCGCCTTTGAAGGCTCCAACGCCCGTATCACTCTCATTGCAGCCGGCAAGACCGGTACATTGGGCGTAACCAAGGGCACCAACGGTACCTGGTACACCAACATCGCTCCCAGCGTAGACGCTGAAGAGATCCTTCTGCCCGTTCTGTACGTGAAGAAAGACAGCTCAGCTGTTTCCACCATCAGCGTAAATGATGAAAACGCTCCCGTAGAATACTACAATCTGCAGGGTATCCGCGTTGATAATCCTGCCAACGGTATCTTTGTGCGCCGTCAGGGCAACAATGTTACCAAAGTGGTTATCCGCTAATAATCATTGCATACTATAAAAAATCCCGGCGTGAGATATTCCAGCCGGGATTTTTTATGTTCTAAAGATACAATAACACGGCTGCGGGAACGTTAATAATATGATTACGTAATTACCTAACATGAGTTCTGAGACAGTGAACAAGATTATCAAGGCACTGGGGGCAGCTAAAATCCTGCCTGCCCGGCGGCTTGCTTCATTGCGCTTCAGGCTCAAGTTCCACCGCTGGCCCAATATCAGCCATCCCACAGACCTGAACGAGAAAATTCTTGCACTGATGTTCCGCTCCGATACCTCAGAGTGGACACGTCTTGCTGATAAATATGCAGTGCGGGAATATGTTGAGAGCAAAGGCCTGGGGCACATCTTGCCCAAACTTTACGGTGTTTATGACAGGGTTGAGGATATAGATTTTGATACACTGCCGGAGCACTGTGCCGTCAAGACCACATCATCCTGCGGATGCGTGCTGATTTATGACGGGAAGAAGCGTCCGGATGCCGGAGTTGCTCGGAAGAAATTGAAGAAGTGGCTGCGCGGCAGTTACGGTTATGCCACAGCCGAGCCTCATTATACTCATATCCGGAACCGCATCATTGTGGAGGAACTGATTGAAAAAGACCGTCCCGGTGATACATCCCTGACAGATTACAAGATCTGGTATATGAACGGAAAGCCGGAGCTGGTGATGGTATGCACGGAACGTAATATTGAGAACCATAAGGCAAAATTTGACTTCTTCTCCCTGCCTGACTGGAAGCCGATGGTTAACTATCTGCATCCTTCTTACGGAGAAAGTCTGAATATACCCCGCCCTTCCATGCTCAATGAAATGATGGAATATGGAAAGGTGATTGCGGATAAATTTCCGCTGGTGCGTATAGATTTCTATCAGAGCCGTGGCAAGGTTTACTTTGGAGAAATGACATTCTCCAGCAACGGCGGCCGTATGCGTTATCTCACAGATGAGGCTCTGCAGGAGCTGGGACGTAAGACAGACCTGTCAAAAGTAAAGTTCACAGACTGAAACTCCATGAAATCCGGCGGGAAAAACAGAAAAAAGATACTTGCAGTGGCTTCACTGGGAGGACACTGGGTACAACTTCTGCGTATAATCCGTGGTCTGGAGGATGATTATGATATTGAGTTCATGTGCACAGATGCGGGCGCGTCTGTAATGACCTCAGGCAGAAAGCTCTATCTGGTCAAAGACTTCAGCAGGTGGAATCCCCTGGGCCTTTTTCCCGCGGCAATATCAGTGTGGAAAGCCATACGTGCAGCACGTCCGGATGCGATAATATCCACCGGAGCGGCTCCGGGACTTGTGGCTATCACCATTGCGCGGATGATGGGAATACGTACCATCTGGATTGACTCAGTGGCCAATGCGGCAGCGTTGAGCGGCAGCGGAAAAGTGGCACAGCATATTGCCGGGCGGACATATACGCAGTGGCCTGAGCTTGCCAAAGGTAAGGTGCAATACGCAGGCAGCATATTCGGCGAAGAAGCCCGGCCATCAGATAAATCAGAAGAAAAATGATATTTGTAACCGTAGGCACTCAGATACCGTTTGACCGGCTGATACAGATAATTGATGAGCTGGCACCGGAACTTGGAGAGGAAATAATCGCGCAGACCTCTCCGTCAGCCACTTATTCTCCCAAAAATATACAGACGGACGATTTTCTTCCGCCTGAGGAATTCAACCGGATATTTGAACGGGCCCGGCTGGTTGTGGCGCACGCGGGTATGGGAACCATTATCTCAGCCATGCAGAGTGGAAAACCGCTGATAGTTTTTCCGCGTCAGGCATCCCTGGGTGAACACCGGAATGAACATCAGTTGGCCACAGTACGCCAGCTGGAAGCTTCTTCCATGGCAGCCGTGGCATATGACCGTGAACAGCTCCGGTCTCTGCTGCTGAGCGGAAAAGAGCCGGTGCCGCATAAAATTGCCGAGCGTCCGAGTGAATCCCTTACACGTTCCATAAAGGATTATATCCGCTGACAGACACTCCGGAGCATGAAAATCAAACTGGTGTGCGTAGGGACCGTAAGGTCTGCTGAAACAGCCCGGCTCATAGACAATTATGTGAGCCGGATAGTGCATTATTACCCGTTTGAAATAACAGTTATACCGGATACCAAGTCCACGGCCTCCACCACCCGTGAAAAGGTAAAGGAGAGCGAGGGCCGGAAGATCCTGGCTGAAGTGAGTGCCGGAGACAGAATGATTCTGCTTGACGAGCGGGGCAAGGAATACACTTCACGTGCATTCTCGGAGATGCTTGACCGCTTGAACGGAGAAATGGTGAGGACTTTGGTTTTTGTTATCGGAGGTCCGTTTGGATTTTCAGACCAGGTTTACCAACGCGCCAACGGGCTGTTGGGACTCTCCAAAATGACTTTTCCGCATGAACTTGCCCGCTTATTTTTTGTGGAACAGCTTTACCGCGCAGGAAGCATAATGCGCGGAGAACCTTATCATCATGACTGACAGTTATGGGAAATCTGCTCAATACTGAAAACCTCAGCAAATCCTTGGGTGACAGGCTCCTGTGGGAGAATGTGACCTTCGGTGTGGATGAGGGTGAAAAAATAGGAATAGTGGCCCGGAACGGTGCCGGTAAAAGTACTCTTCTTAAAATACTGTCAGGACAGCAGGAGCCTGATTCCGGGACATACACGTACCGCAACGGGCTGCGTGTGGCTTATCTGGATCAGGAACCAAACTTCTCACCTGATGATACAATATCCTCAGCTGCGGCAAGGTTTACGGCCGGCCTGGAGCCGGAGCGTGCAGCGGAGTGCGCGGACAGACTGGTACGCCTTCTCACCCAGATGGGCTTGCCCACAGGTGATACACCTGTGGAAATACTGTCCGGAGGGCAGCGGAAGAGATTTGCCGTTGCGGCCATAATTGCGTCCGAGCCGGACTTTCTTCTGTTAGATGAGCCTACCAACCATCTGGATATAAGCACCATTGAATGGCTTGAAAATTATCTGCGGCGCTCCCGCTCTACCCTGCTGATGGTTACACATGACCGTTATTTCCTTGACCGTGTGTGCAACAGAATCATTGAGATTGACAACAAGAGTGTTTACAGCGTTCAGGGTAATTACGCTGAATATCTGAGGCGGCGGGAAGAGCGCCTGGAGGCAATGGCTGCAGATACAGCACGCGCGCGCAATACCCTGCGGCGTGAGCAGGAATGGATGAGCAGGCAGCCTCAGGCACGCGGAGGCAAGGCCAAGTACCGCATTGACGCTTATTACAAGCTGGCGGAGAAGGCGCGTGGAACGGCCCAGGAGAAAAATGTTTCTCTGGAAGCCCGTTCAAGCCGTATAGGCTCCAAGATATTTGAGGCTGAGCATGTTTCCAAGAGATTCGGAGACAAAGTAATACTTGATGATTTCACATATACATTTGCCCGCGGCGAAAAGATTGGTATTGTGGGCGAGAACGGTGTTGGAAAAAGCACTTTTATTAAGATGCTCCAGGGCATTGAGCCCATAGATTCCGGCCGGTGGGATGTGGGACAGACTGTCCGCTTTGGGTATTACAGTCAGGAGGGTATTGACTTTGACCCTGAAATCAAGGTAATTGACGCAGTGAGGCGCATTGCTGAAGATATAGATCTGGGAGAGCGGAGGATTGCCCCGATGCAGTATCTTGAAAAATTTCTTTTTACTCCTGCTGACCAGCAGAAATATATTGCCAAACTCAGCGGAGGGGAGCGGCGGCGGCTCTATCTGGCCACAGTGCTGATGACTCAGCCAAACTTCTTTATACTTGATGAGCCCACCAATGACCTGGATATCATAACCCTCGGTATTCTTGAGGAATATCTATCTGAGTTTGAGGGCTGTGCCATTGTAATCAGCCATGACCGTTTCTTCCTTGACTCCGTTGCCGACCATCTGTTTGTACTTGAAGGAGACGGCAAGGTGAGGGATTTTCCCGGCTCTTACAGCGAGTACCGTGCGGAGGCCCAACGTGCTGAAGCTCAGCGCAGGAATGAGACTCAGGATTCTTCCAAGGCCGCCCGCCCGCGCCGTGAACGTCAGGAGAATAAAATGACTTTCAGGGAGAGGAAGGAGTTTGAGAGTCTTACTACAGAAATTGAGGAGCTTACCGCTGAAAAACAGTCGTTAGAGGATTTCTTTTCAAGTGGAAATTCTGAGGGCTTCACGGAAAAATCAAGCCGCTATGCAGAAGTCAAGGATCTTCTTGATGAAAAGGAGATGCGCTGGCTTGAATTATCAGAGAAGGAATGAAAAAACTACTGAGTATATTAGTTCTTGGAACTCTGGGTTCTTCCATCTGTCAAGGCGGGGAAACGTCCTCAGACAGTGTACGTTCCGCACACACTCTTCGTCCTCTGGAGGTGTTGGGTGTCAAACAGGGAACGCAGACCATTGTGTCTGATCCGGTAACAGTTTTGGACGGGAGTTCGGCCAGGCGTCTGGGTATTGAGTCTGTCAAGGGAATGGCTGAGATAGCCCCCAATCTTTTCATGCCTCAGTACGGATCCCGCATGACTTCAAGCATTTATATCCGCGGAATAGGCTCGCGGATAGAACAGCCGGTTGTGGGTCTGACGGTTGATAATATACCCATACTGAACAAGGATTCTTATGATTTTGATATTGCGGACATTGAACGGATGGAACTGATCCGAGGCGCGCAGGCACTCTTGGGAGGCCGTAACACCATGGGAGGTCAGATTAATGTACGCACCTTCTCACCTCTGACCACCAAGGGTTTACGTGCTGCCGTGACATACGGCAACGGGAATACGGTCAGTGCATCCGCCGGATATTACGGCAAGTTGAATGACCGGCTGGGAATGAGTCTGAGCGGGCAGTACAGGCATACTGACGGATTCTTCCGCAATACTCTAACTGACAAGAAGGTAGATTATGAAAACTCCGGTTCATTACGCTGGAAAACAGCGTGGCATCCGTGGAGCGGACTCTCAATAAGCAATACTGCCACGGCCTCAGTGGTGCGTCAGGGTGGTTATCCTTATGTTTATTTGGAGACTGATAAAATTGCTTACGGTGACACGTGCAGTTATAACCGAACAGGGTTTGCAGACGGACTGACAGTGGCGTGGGCCGAGAAAAGGGTTGTGGTAACTTCCCTTACTTCAGTCCAGTACACGGATGATGACATGCGCCTTGACCAGGATTTTCTTCCGGATCCATATTTTACACTGCGTCAGCACCGCAAGGAATGGGCAGTTACAGAGGACCTTTTTACCCGGGGCAGCCGCGGAGCATACAGTTGGCTTGGAGGCGTGTGGTTCATGCACAAGCAGAACCGGATGGATGCACCGGTGACATTTCAGGATGCTGGCATTGAGCGTCTGATTGAATATCACCGCAATATCATAAATCCCACGTATCCAATCCGCTGGGACAGCAGGGAGTTTGTACTGGGCAGCAACTTCAGGCAGAGCACCACCGCAGTTTCTCTTTATCATCAGAGCATTTACTCTCTGGGGCGGTGGAACTTTGAGGCCGGGGTACGCCTTGATCTGGAGAGCAATTCCCTGAGCTACAGGAGCCACTGCAATACGGGCTATACCACCATGGAGGTCCTTCCTGACGGAGCCGAGATACCTTATTCCCACACACCTGTGGTCATTGATGACAGGGACCGTCTCCAACGCACTTTTCTGGAATTTATTCCCAAGGTATCCGTAAGTTATGAATATGAGCCGCTGACTCCGTACTTTACCTTTTCCAAGGGTTACAAGGCCGGAGGATACAATACACAGATGTTCTCAGACGTGCTTCAGCAGCGGATAATGGGTTATATGGGTATCTCTCAGCAATATACTCTTGACCAGATGGTTGGTTATCAACCTGAACGAAGTTTCAATTATGAACTGGGCCTGCGGAGCAGTCTGTTTTCAGGGAAGCTGAATGCTGAGGCTGTGGCCTTTCTGATAGACTGCCGGAACCAGCAGCTGACAGTATTTCCTCCGGGCAACGGCACGGGACGCATTATGACCAACGCCGGCCGGACAAGAAGTGCCGGAGTTGAGCTTACTGTCAATTATTTACCAACAGAAGACATTACACTGAGAGCATCCTGGGGCATGACCAAGGCCAAATTCCGCCATTATATTGACGGCAAGAATAATTATCGCGGCAAGACCGTGCCTTATGCACCGGGAAATACTTTCTTTGCCCAGGCCAGCTGGCGGATGACAGAACTGACTTTTAAGGGCATTACACCGTCTGTTACCGCAGACGTGCGGGGAGCAGGACGGATATACTGGAATGAGTCCAATACACTGAGTCAACCATTTTATGCCCTGCCCTCAGTGAGCGCGGAACTGCGGGCCACACACTGGAGCCTGCAGCTATGGTGCAGGAATTTCACAGCTACACGCTACCGCACATTCTACTTTGTCTCAATAGGCAACGCCTTCTTCCAGGAAGGCCAACCCCGCACCTTCGGCGCCACCCTCCGAGTCAACCTTTAACAGAGCAGCCAAGACAATTAAATAGGGATACTTTTGCCGACAAGGCCTGCGTATACCACGGTCAATATAATTCTAAAAATAAAAGTTCCAAGACAAACTGACACCCA
>CAZNBD010000014.1:0-5134 GCA_964571405.1 uncultured Bacteroides sp.
AATTCAACCCGATGCTCGGTCACCGTGGTTGCCGTCTCGGTATCACATATCCTGAAATCACAGAGATGCAGACACGCGCCATTATTGAAGCAGCACTCGCTTGCAAGGCTCGTGGTATTGATGTTCATCCTGAAATCATGGTGCCCCTGGTAGGCTCTCTCAAAGGGCTCCAGAACCAGGCTGATGTAATCCACGCAACTGCCACCAAGGTATTTGAAGAAAAAGGCGCTTCAATCCATTACAAAGTTGGTACAATGATTGAAGTACCCCGCGCTGCTCTCACAGCAAACGAAATCGCTCAGGTAGCGGACTTCTTCAGCTTCGGAACCAATGACCTCACCCAGATGACATTCGGATTCTCTCGTGACGACGCTCCCAAGTTCCTCAAGTTCTATAAGGAACACGGCGTAATCAAGACAGATCCCTTTGAAGTACTTGACCAGGCAGGTGTTGGCCAGCTCGTTCGCATGGGCGTAGAAAAAGGCCGTGCCACAAATCCTGACCTCAAGGTAGGTATCTGCGGCGAACATGGCGGAGAACCCTCATCCGTAATCTTCTGCGCAAAACTCGGCATGAACTACGTCAGCTGCTCACCCTTCCGTGTGCCCATCGCCCGCGTAGCAGCGGCGCAGGCTGCAATAGAAGACTAATCCTTTAAAATAATGACTGAGGAATCGGGGCTTTTGTCCCATCCTCAGTCATTATTATATTATAAAATGACTGAAGAAATAGACAAACAAACAGGCGAGAAGTGGATAGTTCTCAACAAGGAGGAAATCATGATGGGTTTCCTGGCTCAATGTGTTGAAGCTCTTGCCGAGGCTGAAGGGTGTGACTATCGTGAGATGTTTAATCGTATGGAAGCTGCCGATATAACAGAGGGCTATATCCTAAAATATTACGAACCAATCCATACACAAAGTTGGGAACATATCGTTGAAGACTTACAACAATTACTTGCTAATTGTGAATCTAAATAACTATTGCAATGTATGATATTCTGACTGTGTTTCACGGCGGTACTGAAGAAATTGAATTTCCCTTGGTAGACGTTGGACGACCGAATCTTGATTTCGGTCCCGGTTTCTACGCCACTGATTTATTTCTGCAAGCAAAAGAATGGGCTGAAAATGTTGCAGCCCTTCGCTCTGCTAATCCAATAATTTCTGTTTACAATTTGCGCCAAAGAGATATTATTTCTTCATGCCGTCATAAAATCTTCAAAGAATACGATAAAGATTGGCTTGATTTCGTAGCCGGTAATCGTTTGGGTCAAGAATTGTGGAAAGGTTACGACTACATAGAAGGCGGTATAGCTAATGACAGGGTGGTTAACACTGTCCGACTTTATATGAATGGCATTATATCTTCTTATGACGCGCTTAACCGATTAAAATACTTTAAGCCAACAAATCAAATTTGCATCCTCAACCAAGATTTGCTCAATGAGTATCTAACATTTGATAAATCAATAAGACCGGACCATAATGAATGAAAAGGATAAGTTGATACATCAGATATTGACAGCCTCGCAGACCGGGACAATTGTATGCCGTATCGCACGACAATTGAATATCCCGACATACGAAGCGTTCCGACGCTTCTTCCTGAGCAAAACCTACGCTAACTTCCGTCAGCCCGGCTCCGCCCTTTCCTATTGTGGTGACCCGGCTATAGTTGAAGAATTTCTAAATGAGGATTGATAACATCAGTCATTCGCATCTTGCCGTCAGGTGCTTTTAGTTTCATCTGGTAACAATCTGTTACCACTTCACTGCCCTCCTTTTTTAGTTGTCCACGTCAATATGCATTGTAATGAATCTTGTCTGTGTTCCACTTGTCTTTGGGTGGAACGGGCTGGGAGGGATAACCGAATGCCATTACATTGAGAGGGGTAAGGTTTGCTGGCAGATTGAGGATGGCTCGGAGTGTTTCTTCCCTATCCTGCAGGGGGTATATTCCACACCATACTCCTCCAACCCCCAGGGCGTGCGCGGCAAGAAGCATGTTCTCTGAAGCGGCGGAACAGTCTTCCACCCAGAAACCTCCATCCGGGTAATCTCCACTGAAAAGATTATCCATATCTCCGCATACCACCACAGCAAAGCTGCAGTTCTCAACCATTTTGGTATACTCAAAGGCCGCGGATATTGAGTCTTTCAGATTCTGATCATTGATTACTATCAAATGCCACGGCTGCTGGTTTGCGGCTGTAGGAGCTGCCATTCCTGCTCGGAGAATTTTTTCAACAATACTGTCCGGCACCTCTTCTGATGTGTATGCGCGCACACTGGCACGTGTCATGATGCAATCAATCACTGCATCTGCCTCATTGATATCAGCTTCTTCTTTTGATGTTACAGTTGCAAGACGCACTGAAACGGCCACAAGTCCCAAGGCCAGTAACAGCATTATCCAATGATAACTTTTCATTTATCTCTTAAATTTAATCTTTTAAAATTCTTTTCCTTAACTCTAAATTTATCACGCTTGCTTTAAGAGGGAGCCCGTTGGACATACAAACCGACAGAACGGTCGGTTAATAAACAAGGATAGAAGCACAAACAGGACTCCGACTGTCATTATTATCCAGGACGCAGATTCAACTATGAATGCAGTGAATATTTCATAATCAATCCAGCTGGTGCCCCAGCCGATAAAGAGCAAAGTCAACAGAATAACCCACAGCAGCTGCCGGAGATTATCAAGCACCTTGATAAGTTTGGGAGACATTTTCCATTTCTTTTTCCCCACTTTCCCGGCAATATCCTGAAGTGATCCAAACGGGCATATCCATGAACAATAGTAATTAGGTTTATTGAACAGTGGATAAATCAGACCCACAATCAGAAGAATGAGTGTTATAAAGAAACTCAAAGTCATGCGTGGAGCTCCGGAAAAGAAATTGAGCATCATCCCGTAATCTATGAATGTTCCTGCCCAGAATCCCAGAACGGCCACATTAATCAACTGCTGTACAAGCCTGTAAGCTGGTTTCTTTATAAATAATGGAAGCACCGCTCCTGCAATTATTACAATCAAGGCTGCAATGGCAGCAATAGATACATGTCCGGAATTCTTGGCCTTGGCACCTTCAGCCAATGCCGCCCCTGCCCTCACATTGGCTATAAAAGCATTTGAGGAATAGGTTGCTCCGGTCACTGCGTCCACTTCCAGTGTCTGAGCTTCATCCAGCGTCTTTCCATTCCAGGCACGTGTCAGACCTCCGCTTTCAAGACGTCTGAAAAAGTTCGGTGTCTCAGAGTTTGTTAACGCTACAATAGAATCTATTATACCATCCGTGACATAAATCTCAAGAGGCACCGGGCCGTTATAACCCAAGATATCCTTTCCCACTTCTGTGGTATTTATAATTTCCTGAGAGCCAATAAAACTTATTGCACTTATGCTGTCCTGCCCTGCTTCAGAATCTGATTTACCGGTAAAGAATAAATCACCGGCATCTTTTCCAAAA
The DNA here is from genome assembly GCA_964571405.1 of uncultured Bacteroides sp. GTDB lineage: Bacteria > Bacteroidota > Bacteroidia > Bacteroidales > Muribaculaceae > CAG-873. The sequence continues at coordinate 3,476 of CAZNBD010000014.1, forward strand.
AGTGAACCGTGATGAACCAATGCAAGCGCCGCAAGAATGCAGAAGACTGTTACGAAAGCTACCGCTCTGCCGGCCAAATTATTGGATTTTGCTTTAGTATCTTTTTTTATGGTACTCATTGTTTCTTTACTTTTAGTTGACAACATTAGTCGGGGTACCTTCAAGGAAATTAGCCACGTTGGCCACAGCAATTTCCATCAGCCTCTTACGCGCTTCAACAGTCGCCCACCCAAGATGAGGAGTAGTATAACAGTTGCGGGCGTACAGTAAAGGATTGTCAATGGTTGGCGGTTCACAGGAGAGAACGTCCAGACCTGCTCCGCGTAATTGTCCCTTGTTGAGCGCTGCAGCAAGGGCGGCTTCATCAACAAGCGGGCCGCGCCCGGTATTAATCAGTATGGCAGATGGCTTCATCTTTGACAGCGTGCTCTCATTGATCATGTGCCGGGTGGATTCCGTAAGAGGGCAGTGAAGAGAAAGCACATCGCTGTGTTCCAACAGATTGTCAAGGCTCTCTGCTTTCTCCACTCCGGCAGGGAGAGCTTCTGCCGGTTTTGAAGACAGAACCTTTACTTTCATTCCGAATGCAAGAGCTATTGCAGCAACCTTACTTCCGATATTTCCGAAACCTACAATACCGAATGTTTTACCTGCAAGTTCCGTCAGAGGGGAATCCCAGTAACAGAAATCCGCATTTCTGCTCCAGCGTCCGGCACGATTATCTGCGGTATAATGCTCAACATTATTGGTAATGGCCAGAAGAAGTGAAAAAACCATCTGAGCCACAGATGCTGTACTGTATGATGGAATATTGGTTACCACAATGCCCTGCTCCCTTGCAGCCTGTATGTCAACCACATTATATCCTGTGGCAAGTACTCCAATATATTTCAGATCCTGAAGCTTTTCAATAATCCGGCGGTCAATAACAGTTTTGTTGGTAAGCAAAATCTCAGCACCTGATGAGCGGGAAATGACATCCTCCCGGGCTGTACGGTCATAAACCGTCAGCTTCCCCAAATTCTCAAGACCTTCCCATGAAAGATCCCCGGGATTCATCCCGTAACCATCTAAAACAACTATATTCATATATGTCAAGTATATCAAGCTTTATTCTGCAAAATTAAGAAATAATTCTGATAAAGAAAAAGGCAGGACTTCTCAAAAATCCTGCCTTTGAAACATTGAAAGATTTACTTATAATTGTATTTTTGAAATAATTGAACCTGCTTTCATTATATAAATGCCGTGACAAACATTTATATCAGAAATTGGTCCCTCATAGACTTTGACACCAATGAGGTTAAATATCTCCACAATAGAATTTGGGTCAGTGGAATCTATTAAATTGTCCTCAACAGATGAGTTCATCTCAGCCCCTACAATATTGCATTTATTCCATATAGGATCTGCTTTATATAATTGTTCGCTTTCCCGGGGAACATAAATTGTAGTAGTTTTACCGTTTGAGAAAATACCGGAAGACTGAATATCTATTGGGGTATGCGCAAAACAGTATAGTGTTTTAAGATTTGCTCCTTCATACGCACGCTCTCCGATACTTATTAAATCTTCAGGAAGGACTGCTGAGGAAAGGTTTGAGCAGTCCTGAAAAGCATTTTCACCAATCGTGAATCCGGAGGCACTTTCCTCACTGTT
>CAZNBD010000014.1:5234-39379 GCA_964571405.1 uncultured Bacteroides sp.
CCACTTCCCTCAAATGCATCTTCTCCTATATATTCCAATCCATCGGGAAACTGTATGTATTCAGTATTTTGTAAAACTTCACTGAATGCTTCTTGACCTATCCATTTTAAGGATGTTGGCAGTGATATGGATGTAATCTTATCTTTCCCATAATCATACTTAAAAGAATAGCCAAAATAGTCAGCTATGGAAGTTGTACCTTCTCTTATCTGCAATGTAGTGGTCCAGCCTGTTGACGGATGTGCTGTCCTCTCTGTGTTTATCTCAAGAGCTATATGACTGAGATAAATAACTTCATCAACATTAGCACTGAGTTTCGCATTCTTAAGCCACGTAGTTCCTGAAAAAGCATATCTTCCAACGCTTAAACATGATGATGGAACTTCTATCTCTGAAATGTTGGTACCCATAAAAGATGCAAGGCCTATTCTTTCTAATCCTTCCGGAAGAATTAGCTTGCCTTCTAAAGATGTTCCACCAAATGCCTCGTCTCCAATGGTTTTAAGATTATTTCCGAAAGAAACTGTTTTAATGCTCTTACTATTATAAAAAGCGTAGTCTCCAATCATTTCAATGGCTGGCAAATGAAGATTTTCACCAATTTTTGTGTTTTTGAATGCTTCTTTTCCTATTTTCGTAATATTCGTAAAATCAAAAACAACAAGTCCTGAATTGGCAAATGCACCATCGTTGATATCTCTGCACATTGAAGAAACGGAAATTTGGGATAGTACAGTACATCCTTCAAAAGCACTTTCACCGATAGTGGAATAGTTTTCCGGGAGAGATATTTCAACTAAACTTGAACAACCGCTGACAAGGAAGGGTGCTACTTCGGTCAAAGAAGAAGGAAGTACTGCTCTTTTCAAATTGGTAAGGCCGCTGAATAAACCTGCAAGTTGATTTCCATAATAAGTAAAGGTGTGTACTCCGCCTCCCAGTCCTGTGGCTTCACTTGATTCCTCTATTCTGGTTTCATCACTTAGGATAAATACATATTGGTCATATCCCATACCAATCCCATGATTTTTACCACGCAGAATAGCATAACGGCCATTGTCCGGACTTAACACTGCATCTGACAAATCAATTTCCTGAAGATTGGAGAACCGTCCCGTGGTAACACGTAAATATGAAAGGTCATCTGAATTTATTGGACCGGATACCTTCAGACTTCTGATTCTGGGACTTTCAAGATTTGAAACTATATCTTGTAATGTTCCGGGAGCTGTGAGCGTGACACTTTCAGCGGTCCCTGTCCCCGTTAAATTAAAGTTAACATTTAGTGTATAGCTGCATTCGGATGCGTTCCAGGGATAAATTTCAGGACAAGAAGCTGTAATGGTTGTTTGTCCCACGGAGATCGGCGTTATGATTCCTTGATTATCCACCTGAGCTACACTTGAATTGGAAGTTTTAAAAATTACACCTTCTGTTTCTCCGCTTAATACCGGATTCTCAAATGATTCTCCCAGGTTAATATCTAAAGAAGATACTGACCATGTCAATTGACGATCTGCACCGCCGGGCTCATATGTTATTGTTATAGACTTTATATATAGGATATTTCTACTTATATCCGAGAAGCCTATATATATTTTCCCTATCGGCTCTATGTCTGAATGTGTTACAAAAGTAAATACTTTATGCGGGTCACTAATATATCCTTGTTCAGAATCAGGTTCTAAATAAGTATTTCCCACTCTCACCTCTGAGATGCTTAAACGGGAATACTCAGAATAGACCTCAACTTCCACTTTAGAGACATTCCGGAATGAATTATTTGAAATAATCCATGGATAATATCCTGCGGTATTACTGCTGACAGGAAGACCGTTTTCCTCCGGGTTTTCCCATTCTATTGCTCCCTCATCTTCCTCGTATTGTGAAAGGAGCCAGGCTGCGGATATTTCATCCGGCCCAAATGTTTTACTTGTTTCTGCTGAATGTGACATCAGAGCAGAAAGAAGTAAAACTGCAACGATAAAGAATTTTTTCATTGCGGTCAGTGCTGCCTCGGTTACCTCTCGTTGGCCTCTATTGTGTGTTAGAAATGAGAAAAGCGTGGGTAATGTTCACTGAATATTCTCCACGTGGCATCGGCAAACACCATAGTACAATAAACAGTCCACCCCACGCCATGCCGATATATAATCAGCCCCGCGCTTGGTGGGGTGGTATATAGCGCACGCATGGAACGTCTTTTGACTGCTCATCCCGTACTTAAAAATTTTGCCGATTTTCGTGAAGAGGATTAAGCAAAAACGCTCTCAATATGTCTTATTTGAGTATAAGTTCTTACACTCTATGTCAATTGCAAAATTACAAAAAAATTATAACTCTGCAATTGACTCAAGAAAAAAATTATAAGTTTCGCAATTATTTAACTGGCTGCTGCATCTTGTGCAGGACTATGTAGGAGCTCGTTTCAGAGTTTAGGCGCGTGATGGAATCGTTGATACAATCTATTGTGCTGACCATCGGGAGGACTTTCCGCAGCATGTCCTCAATATCCATATTATCGCATGCCATCTCTGTTGCATAGATATCTGTCAGTTTTATTGAATCATTGGTCTGCACGTACTGTCCTCCAATGTGGTTACAGTTAGTCATTATCCCAAATGTATTATCATCCCTGAAATCTATATATGCCGTTACTCCCGGCGCAATTTCAGAGGGTCGTACATAGGAAGAATCGTTTTCAACCACATTTTCAATTGCCCATTGTCCTTGAATGCCGGTTGAGCAACATTCATGGTTTCCGTTTTCTTTCATTCCGGAGCATGCCACCAGTCCCGCGGCAAGGCTCATGATCAGATATTTCTTCATTGTTTTATCTTGTTTTTCAGTTTTTTAAAGCATATTGCCCGGTCCTTTCATCATCTATAACGCCTGACCAGTTGAGCCCGAAAGCAAACCCGTAGGAATTACCGTCTGCGTCAGTATAAGGTGTTATATCATGTGGACGGTCCTCACAGTGATGTTCTATGGCGTCCATTGAAGCCGGCATTTCAAACGGAAGTAATCCGCTGGGCTCATGATTACCAACGCAAATATCAACAAACGCCTGGTTCTGCACATTGAATCCAACAAGAATAGCATCTGCAATTGGTTCAAATTCAGACGGAACTGTCGGATTGGGCATGTTTATTATCAATATTACAGGTTTATCTCCCATAAGTTGTCTTGTTCTTTCCACCATGTCAAGATCACACTCATTCTGGGTAACAGCAGTTTTTCCCTTATAGGAACGACCAATATCTTCAGGATCTTCAGCCGGGTCACGCATCAGACTTACCGCACGGGCTTCCGTGGCAGTATATGGTCTATACTGAAGTGAAATTGGAATGTAACCGTTTGAACCGGCAGCCTTGTCTGAAGGATCATATCCCATGCGATAACTTTTGGGAGACTCTATGAAAACAATGGCTGCCTCTGCTTCTTCTGGTGAATTGACGAGGGTTATACGTCCTGAGGCAATCTGTTCTGTTATGGGATTTGATGTGCCTCCCGGCTCTGTTGAACCCCAGTAATTGCGAATGTCAGGTAAAGTTCGCTCAGGAACATATATCCGTGTATTGGGTTTCAACGGTAAAACTCCATTATGGTTCTTAAGCATAACTATTGAGTTTAACTGCTGGAGATAACCCTTCCTCATAAGTTCAGGTGACCCGACTTCAGTTGCTGCAGCCGCAGGATCAACGTAAGGATTTTCAAAAAGGCCGGGCCGGAAAATGTTAAGCAAGAGCCGGCGGGCTGACTGCTCTATCCTCTTCCTTGTCCATTCCGCTCCGTGTTCTCTGCGTGCCATTTCAAAAGCCTCAAGAACCGGAGCTTTCTCATCATTTCCGCCAAACTGGTCAACTCCGGCCATCAAAGCCTTGTAGTGACGTTCAGCCACAGATAGTTTTTCAACACCCCATGGTTTTCCGGAATGGGTCCCGGGGTCTATCTGATCTGCTGTTATGCACCAGTCCGTGCAGACAACTCCCTCGTACCCTGCTTCTTTTCTTAACTGATTATTTATTATATCATTATCAAAGGAATTACCCACATCTTCAGTCCCGCGTCCGGAGGAAATGGTATAATAAGGCATAACTGCAGAACATTTGCCTGTTTTTCCCGGAAGATTGAATGCTCCTTCAATAAATACATCACGATGACTGTTATAACATCCGCCGGGATAAACGGCATACTTCCCGTTTCCGTAATGTGCGTCACGGCCTCCCTCGCCGGAACCACCACCTGGCCAGTGCTTGGCCATTGTGTTCACACTGCCCGGGCCCCAATCCCCTGTTATTGATGAAGGACTGCCCTGAAAGCCTTCTGCATAAGCTTTCACCAAATCCGTTACAAGCCGGGGATCATTCCCAAATGTAGCGTTAAACCTGTACCATCTTGGATCTGTTCCCAAATCGGCCTGTGGAGAAAGTGCTGTTGAAAGCCCCATTGCACGGTATTCTGCCCGTGCCGTCCTGGCAAAGTCAAGTACTGTTTCTGCGGAAAATGTTGCAGCCAATCCCATCAGATTACTCCACTGAGAAAGTTGGCCCGCTGCCCCGGGTGAGAACTCTGCGTCTGCAAATCCTGAATGTCTTGGATCTGAGGAATTGTTTGCAGGAATACCATGACCGCATCCTTCAATTGCCGCCTGAACACAATTGTTCCACCGTGCCGCCACTTCCGGACTTTGGACCACAGAGACAAGGACATGTCTCACATTATCCTCAAGCAGGAATCTTTTCTGCCCGTCGGACAAGTTCCATGCCTGGGCACCGCTCTTTTCAAAAGTCTGTCCGTCATAAGTATCATTTGGCATTGGCAACTTATTCTGAGGACTGTAAAGCATCAGACCTGCAATCTCTTCCTCACTCAATCTTGAAGCAAGATCTGCGGCACGCTCCTCCGGTGTCAGGCGCCAGTCTTCATAAGGCAGCAGTGTATCAGTGCCATTGAAACTCTTGAACGCATGACCATCAACCGTAATTATTTTCACTCCTGAATCAGGGTTATACCCAAGCTCAGGTCCGGATGTTTGAGTTACAAGTGTGTATCCATCCTTCTGCTGAAAAATAATCTGTGCCATATATGAAATATTTTGTCAAGGGTTATGAATTATTATAAGGACAAAGTTACAAATTTTTATGTATGTACTTGAACCTATTTGATGATTTTTTGTAATTTTGTAATTCAATATGCACTGTATATATTTTTTTCTTTGCCCCCTCTTAATCTAATAATAAAGATATGAAAGTACTGCTTATAAACGGAAGCCCCAATCAGAACGGGAATACATATGTGGCATTATCTGAAGTGGCTAATGCTCTCAATGCTGATGGTATTGAAACTGAAATTCTGTGGATTGGTAAGAAACCCGTACCCGGTTGTATTGCTTGTAACAAATGTCGGGAAACCGGCGTATGCATCTTTAACACCGGTGTTTATACGGAAATCTTTGAGAAACTTCCGCAGGCTGACGGTCTTGTTGTAGGTTCACCCACTTATTGGGCCGGTCCAAACGGTTCCCTGTGCGCATTGCTTGACCGTGTTTTCTATTCTCTGGGAAGAATGGTTCAGTACATGCCCGCTGCAGCTGTTGGAGTTTGCCGCCGCGGTGGCTCTGTATGCACTGTGGAACGCCTCAATAAATATTTTGAGATGAATAACATGCCCATGCCCAGCTCCCAGTACTGGAACAATATTTTCGGTACTGTCCCCGGAGACGTGGAAAAAGATGATGAAGGCATGCAGACAATGCGCACTCTCGGTCACAACCTCGCTCGTCTTATTAAAGCACTTAAAGACGTTCCTCGCCCTGAGGCTGAAGAACGCGCCTGGACCAACTTTATCCGTTGAGTGGAAGCTTTATGAATGTTGATGACTTTCGGGATTTCTGCCTTTCACTGAAAGGTGCTCAGGACAAAATGCCTTGGTCTGACAAGGATTATTCATCCCTTATGATATTTGAAGTGGGGGATAAATGGTTCGGCATGGTGGACATTGACAGTTTTGAATACTGCAACCTGAAATGTGATCCTGAAAAATCATTGGAACTCAGGGAAAGATACCAAGGTATCAAGCCCGCATGGCATATGAATAAGAAACACTGGATTTCAGTTTACTTCAATTCTGATGTTCCGGACTCCATGATAAAAGAACTCATCGAGCACTCATATTCATTAGTCTTCAACAAACTCACCCGTAAAGTTAAGGAAGCAATAAACAGCTAATCACTTTTCCCCCATACTCATTATTAAATGTTTACTTATCTCAAATATTTGTTACAGCTTTTCCTGGCTCCGGAACACGGTTGGGAGGATCTTGCCTCTGAGAATCCGGAGCCGCGGTCACTGTTGACAAAAGGGCTGATTCCGCTCTTAGTTGTGGCTGCTCTCAGTGAGGCTATGGCTTTTGTTTGGATCAAACATACAAGTACGGAAACGGTGATTCTGGATGCTGTGCTTGTTTTCGGAGCATATTTTGTTTCAATTTTTATTGCCAAGCTCATCATTGAAGGGTTGATGCCTCGTCTCTGCGGGGTATATCCTGACAAGGGCAGAACGGAGATTCTGATTGCCTGCGCATTGGGAATGACCGTCATCTTCCGCATTATAAACAATTGTCTGCCGGGCAATATTGTCATGCTGCAGTTTTTCCCTCTGTACACTTTCCTTGTCCTCTTCAAGGCGGCTCCTTACATGGATGTTCCTCATAAAATGGAGTTTTACTTTATGTCTCTGACGGGGGCGGCAACTGTGATTTTGCCCATGGTCATATATTATGTCCTCAAATTAATTCTTTGAAAATGAAAGTTCTAAAAGATATAAATATTAAAAACCGCCGTGCCACTTTTGATTTTGAAATTGTAGAGACTTTCACGGCGGGGATTGTTCTGACCGGTACTGAGATTAAAAGTATCCGTACGGGTCACGCCTCCCTGGTGGATACTTTCTGTTATGTTACTGCAGCCGGTGAAGTGTGGGTTAAGAATATGAATATAACTCCTTATTTTTACGGTACATACAATAATCACGAGGCCAGGCGTGACCGCAAATTATTGCTCACCAAGAAAGAAATTTCCAAGCTCCTCCGCAAAGGTCCTGAAACCGGTTTTACAATTGTTCCTTTAAGGTTGTTTATTAATGACCGTGGCTTGGCCAAGATGGTTATCGGCATTGCCCGTGGTAAGAAAGAATATGATAAACGCCAGAGTATCAAGGACCGTGATGATAAACGTGCGTTGGCACGCCTGATGCATAAATGATTTATCCTGAAAGTTTTGAACATAAGGTAGGTTTTGATTCCATCCGTACACGGTTGGAACAGAACTGCTTGTCCACCTTAGGGCTTGAATATGTCCGGGACATGTCTTTCAGCTCTGATTTCGGCTGTGTGCAGCGGCAACTCAGATGTACTGCTCAGATGCTTGATATTCTGAACAGTGATAAGGCTTTCCCTCTTGACGGCCTCAATGACAGCAGGGCCGTTCTCCATAATCTGAGGATTCCCGGTTCTTTTGCTGCCGAGGAACAGCTTGTGGCAGTAAAAAAGAATCTTGAAGCCATCAGGGCTGTGGCAAAATTCTTTTCTGACATTAGGAAAGAAGGGAGCGATGGCTCCGCCTCCTCCCCGTATCCTGAACTTGATGTTATTTCCCGTGACTTATATACCTTCCCGGAAATTCTAACTGCAATAAACCGTGTTCTTGACATCAATGGTCTTGTCAAGGACAATGCCTCTGCGGCTCTCTCTGACATCAGAAGAAAAATGGCTTCAATGGCCGGGAGCATCAATTCTGCCATGCGCAGGGTTATTGCCCGCGCTGCCGCTGAGGGGCTTATTGAACCGGATACCACTCCTTCCGTCCGTGATGGTCGCCTGGTTGTCCCGGTGGCTCCCATGTACAAGCGTAAGATTTCAGGTATAGTACATGACGAGTCCGCCTCTGGGAAGACTGTATTTATTGAGCCGGCTGAAGTGGTTGAGGCCAATAACCGACTCCGTGAACTCATGGCTGAAGAACGCAGGGAAGTGGTGCGTATCCTCACGGAACTGGCTGACACCATCCGCCCTTATGCGTCTGAAATGATTGAGGTGCTTCATGTTATGGGCTTATTTGAATTTATATACATCAAAGCCCGTTATGCTGCAAGTATCGGTGCCACCCTCCCCCATTTATCTGCTGGCCCTGAACTGGAATGGTATCACGCCGTGCATCCTGTTCTTGACGCAAATCTCAGGAGGCAGGGAAAAACAACTGTACCTCTTGACATTCGCCTCTCTCCTGAAAGACGTCTCCTTGTTATCTCAGGACCTAATGCCGGAGGTAAATCAGTTACGCTCAAGACTGTTGCCACTGTCCAGTATATGCTCCAGTGCGGTCTCCTGCCTCCTGTTTATGAAAATTCCCACATGGGAATAATGGACAGTATCTTCATTGATATTGGTGATGATCAGAGCATTGAGGATGACCTCAGTACATATTCCTCTCACCTGCGGAACATGAAGCAGTTTCTGCAGGGAGGTACCTCATCCACCCTCATACTCATTGATGAATTCGGCACCGGAACCGAGCCTCAGATTGGAGGTGCAATAGCTCAGGCTGTCCTGAAACAACTCAATGAGCAGGGCGTGTGGGGGGTGATTACCACTCATTATCATAATCTGAAAGAGTTCGCCGAGCATACGGATGGATTGGTTAACGGTTCCATGTTATATGACCGCCAGCGCATGCAGCCTCTGTACAAGCTTGCCATCGGCCAGCCCGGCAGTTCATTTGCATTGGAGATTGCTGCCAAGACCGGTTTGCCGTCTTCAATCATTGAAACTGCAAAAGAGATTGTTGGTCAGGATTATGTCAATATGGACAGGTATCTCCTGGACATTGCGCGTGACCGTCGCTACTGGGAGAACAAACGTCAGGATATACGCCGCAAGGAAAAGCAGATTGAAGATATTCTGAGCCGTTATGATGCTGAGCTTGAACAGTTGCGCGGTAAACGCAGAGAAATCATTTCTGAAGCCCGTTCGGAAGCAAAGAAAATTCTTGAGGGCAGCAATGCGGCTATTGAACGGACCATCAGAGAAATACGCACAGCAGAGGCGGACAAGCAGAAGACCATGGAAGCGCGTGAAAAACTCGCGCAGGAGGCCAGGAATCTGACGTCATCCCCAAAAGAGGCTGGTGAGCTTGCCCGCAAAATTCCCAAGAGTAAGAAAAACAAGACTGCACCGGCACCCAAACAGACTGAACGCCCCATTCAAGAGGGTGACAGTGTTGTTCTGAAAGACGGCGGCACAACTGTCGGAACCGTTGAAAGTATATCCGGAAATAACGCCATGGTTGTTTTCGGACTCATGAAAACCACTGTAAAACTTAACCGGCTGGAACGTTCTCTGCGTAAGCCCACTGATGTAAAGAAAGAAAATTCTTACATCAGCAGTCAGACCTCAGAGGCCTCACGCATGCGTCAGCTTGATTTCCGTTCTGAAATTGATGTCAGAGGCATGAGAGCGGATGAGGCGGTCCAGGCTGTTATGTACTTTATTGATGATGCCATTCAGTTCAATGCCGGAAGAGTTCGCATCCTGCACGGTACCGGAACCGGAGCACTCAGACAATATATAAGGAACTATCTTGAAACGGTTCCCGCAGTGTCTAACTTTCATGATGAGGATGTCCGCCTGGGTGGTACCGGTATAACTGTTGTTGAATTATGAACCAGACTGGAAAAACAGAAACAGCTTCATCCCCGCTGAGTCTTTTCTGGACTTTCTTCAAGATTGGAGCCTTTACTTTTGGCGGCGGATGGGCAATGATCAGTATTATTGAAAGAGAAATTGTTACCAAACACGCTTGGCTGGATAAAGATGAGTTTCTTGACCTTCTTGCAGTGGCTCAGTCCATACCCGGCATTCTGGCTGTGAACATTGCGGTGGTGGTCGGTGACAAACTTCACGGAGGGCTGGGGAGTGTATGTGCCGCCGCAGGTACCATATTACCATCTTTCCTTATTATTCTTTTCATTGCCATATTCCTTTCTCCGGAAGATATTACCAAGAACGATGCTCTCACACGTATATTTAAAGGTATCCGTCCTGTGGTTGTCGCTCTGATTGTTGCTCCCGTCATTACCACTTACAGGCGTTCAGGTCTGAGTTGGAAAATGATGTGGATTCCGGCGGTGGTTGCCCTGACTGTCTGGAGCAAAATTCCGTTTATTTCAAACCCAATTTTCTGGATTGTCCTGGCCGGTATAATCGGCTGGTACTTAACCCGAAGGGCCACCCTGATTAATAATAACAATAAAACTCAACAGAAATGATATATCTACGGCTGATTTGGTCTTACCTCAAGATAGGATTCTTTGGGTTTGGTGGAGGTTACGCCATGCTGGCGCTCATTGAAAATGAGATTGTTGGTCCGGGGTGGATCAGTGAACAGACTTTCACTGACATTGTGGCCATCTCTCAGATGACTCCCGGTCCCATCGGTATTAATTCCGCCACATATATTGGATACGTGGCTCCTGGTGTTTCAGACCCTGCTTTCTCGGCTCCTATTTTTGGAATTCTGGGCTCAATTCTGTGCACCATTGTTGTGGTGATTCCGTCTTTCCTTCTGGTGAGATATGCCGGACATTATATTGCCCGCCATCGTGACAGTGTGGTTATCAAAGGTATATTCAACGGGCTCAGACCGGTTGTTATCGGCCTCATTGCCTCGGCGGCTCTGCTGCTCATGAATTCGGCAAATTTTGGGAGCACCACTCCTGATCTTATCAAGAGTATTGTCCTGGCCCTTGTGGCCCTGGCATTTGCTCTGTTTACAAAAATCCATCCTATTGCCCTGATTATTGCCTCCGGGGCAATTGGTTATTTGTTATTCTGATGAATTATTCCGAGACACTTGACTTTCTGTTCTGTCAGTTGCCCATGTTTGAGCAGAAAGGTGAGAAAGCATATAAACCCGGCTTGCAGACCACTCTTGCTCTTGCACAGAGATTCGGTGACCCTCAGAAAAAGTTACGATGCATTCACGTGGCCGGTACCAACGGTAAAGGTAGCGTTTCTTCTACCATTGCTTCTGTCCTGACGGCTGCCGGTTATAAAACCGGGCTTTATACCTCTCCGCATCTTGTTGATTTTGGTGAACGGATTTGCATTGATGGTCAATCTATTGACCATCAGTTTGTTGTTGACTTTGTCCGCGACTGGCTTGAAAATCCCGTGCCGGGTCTCCACCCCACTTTTTTTGAGTTTGCAACTGTGATGGCTTTCTGCTGGTTTGTGCGTCAGAAAGTTGATATCGCTGTTATAGAAACTGGTCTTGGCGGTCGCCTGGACAGTACAAATATTATCAATCCTGAGCTTTGTGTTATTACAAACATTTCTCCGGATCATACCGCCCTGCTTGGAAAAACTTTAAAGGAGATTGCTGCAGAAAAGGCGGGGATTATCAAACCCGGTGTGCCGGTTGTTATTGGAGAATCTGATCCTGAAATTGAAACTGTTTTCAGGGATAAGGCCTTGGCTGTCAATGCCCCGATTATTTTTGCCGAGGATTTCCCTGTCTGCACTCCGGTTATGGATAACAGCGGGAGTATTATTTATACTGACAGTCCCTGGGGACACATTCCCGGTGAGCTCAAGGGTAAATGCCAGACTCTCAACGGTCGCACCATTATGTGTGCCCTCGCTGTTCTCTCTGAAAAACTTGATATTACTCCTGAAGCTGTCCGCAGGGGATTTGCCCGGGTCAGCAAGCTCAGTGGTCTCCGCGGGCGCTGGATGTCACTCTCCATTGACGGGATTGAAACCATTTGTGACACCGGGCACAATGTGGGTGCTTGGCAGTATCTTGGTCCATCTCTGAATGATATTGCTCAACAGGGTCGTAAGGTGGCTGCAGTACTGGGCTTTGTCAATGACAAGGACCTTGACGCCATCCTCCAGTATATGCCCCATAACATTGATTATTACTTTGTTAAACCGAGCACTGAACGTGGAAGACCTGCCGTCAGCACCGCTGATGCTTTCTCTTCCGCAGGCATCTCCGGAACTGTCTGCGCGTCTGTGGAAAACGGTGTCAGTTCTGCCCTGAAATCTCTCGGAAAGGATGATATGCTTTTTGTGGGAGGTAGCACTTTTGTCGTTGCTGATTTCCTAAGAGCTTATGGTACTTGATTGAATAAAAAGTTATCAACAATTTCATAAAATTGATTATAATATTTTAGGGATATCAAGAAATGTGCCCTACTTTTGTAGACAAATTTAAACCAATCATGAACTATACCTTTGATCAGGCCTATCAGGCCACCTTGAAATACTTTGACGGAGACGAACTTGCCGCACGAGTTTGGGTGAGCAAGTATGCGCTGAAAGATTCAGACGGCAATCTGTATGAACAGACACCTGACGATATGCATCATCGCCTGGCCCGTGAACTCGCCCGCATTGAAGCCAAATATCCCAATCCCATGAGTGAAGAGGAAATTTTTGAGCTTCTGCGTAATTTCCGTTATGTTGTTCCTCAGGGCAGCCCAATGGCCGGTATCGGTAACAACTATCAGGTTGGCTCTCTGTCCAACTGTTTTGTGATTGGTATTGACGGTAAGCCGGACAGTTACGGCGGCATTATGCGCATTGACCAGGAACAGGTTCAGCTCATGAAACGCCGCGGAGGTGTCGGTCATGATCTTTCTCATCTGCGTCCTAAAGGCATGGCCGTCAAGAACTCTGCCCTGACCAGCACCGGTCTTGTGCCCTTCATGGAAAGATATTCAAATTCCACTCGTGAGGTTGCCCAGGATGGCAGACGCGGTGCACTGATGATGACTGTATCAATCAAACACCCTGATTCCGAGGCTTTCATTGACGCCAAAACCACAGCCGGTAAAATCACCGGTGCCAATGTGAGCGTCCGTATTGATGATGCCTTTATGGAGTGTGTGGAATCCGGAAAGAAATATACTCAGCAGTTCCCCGTCAACTCTGATAACCCTGTTGTTACCAAGGAAATTGACGCGGCTGCTCTCTGGAAGAAAATTGTTACCAACGCCTGGAAGTCAGCTGAGCCCGGTGTCTTGTTCTGGGATACTATCCGGCGTGAGAGTGTGCCTGACTGTTACAGTCATCTGGGTTTTGAAACAATTTCCACCAATCCCTGCGGTGAAATTCCCCTCTGTCCTTATGACAGCTGCCGTCTGCTCGCCATCAATCTGTATTCCTTTGTTGAAAATCCTTATACTCCTGAGGCTAAGTTCAATTATGAGCTGCTCGACAAGGTTGTGGGTAAGGCCCAGCGCATAATGGATGATATCATTGACCTGGAGATGGAAAAGATTGAGGCCATTCTGGAAAAAATTTCTTCTGATCCTGAGCCTGAAGAGGTCAAGGAACCTGAAAGACATCTGTGGGAGAAAATTCGCACCCAGACTCTTAAAGGCAGACGTACCGGCCTGGGTACCACTGGTGAAGGTGACATGATTGCTGCCATGGGTCTCAAATACGGCACTCCTGCAGCCACGGATTTTTCCGTGAATGTACATAAGAATGTGGCTCTGGCTGCATATCGTTCCAGCGTGCAGATGGCTCAGGAGCGCGGTGCCTTTGAAATTTATTCTGCAGACCTTGAAAAGGATAATCCTTTCATCAATCGCCTTGGAGCTGAAGATCCTCAGCTGCTGGAGGATATGCGTAAGTACGGGCGCCGTAACATTGCCTGTCTCACCATTGCTCCCACCGGTACCACTTCCCTCATGACCCGTACTTCAAGCGGTATTGAACCGGTGTTCATGCCGGTTTACAAACGCCGCCGCAAGATTAATGCTGCTGATGTGGCCGTGCGCGTGGATTATGTGGATGACAGCGGTGATGCTTTTGAGGAATACGTTGTTTATCATCCCAAATTCCTGGAGTGGATGAAAATAAACGGTATACCTCAGCGCACTGACTTGTCTCAGGATGAAATTAATGCACTTGTCGCCCGCTCTCCTTATGCCGGTGCAACGGCCAATGACATTGACTGGTTTGAAAAGGTTACCATGCAGGGTGCCATTCAGAAATGGGTTGACCACTCTATTTCCGTGACCATAAACCTGCCGGAGAATATTAACATTGAAGCTGTTGATGAGCTTTACCGTAAGGCTTGGCATGCCGGTTGTAAAGGTTGCACGGTTTACCGTGAAGGCTCTCGTTCCGGTGTGTTGGTGGCTATTGAAAAGAAAGAGAATGCACCTCAGCTGACTGCCAAGCCCGGAGTGCTGGCAAAACGTCCTATTGAACTGGAAGCTGATGTTGTTCGCTTCCAGAACAACAAGGAGAAATGGATTGCTTTCGTGGGTCTTGTTAACGGAAGACCTTACGAAATCTTCACCGGTCTGGCTGATGATGAGGATGGTATCTTTATTCCCAAATCTGTTACTCACGGCAAGATTATAAAGGCCATGGACAGTGAGGGTAATAAGCGTTATGACTTCCAGTTCCTCAATAAACGCGGTCATAAGACTACCATTGAGGGCCTCAGTGACAAATTCAATCCTGAATACTGGAATTATGCCAAGCTTATCAGCGGTGTTCTCCGTTACGGCATGCCTATTGATCAGGTTCTCAAGCTGGTAGGCACTCTTGAACTTGACAGCCAGAGCATCAACACCTGGAAGATGGGTGTTGAAAGAGCCCTCAAGAAATACCTCCCCAACGGCACCCAGGCAAGCGGGCAGAAATGTCCCAACTGCGGTCAGGAAACCCTCATTTATCAGGAAGGTTGCCTTATCTGCACGGCCTGCGGTACTTCCAAGTGCGGCTAATTTGAGTATTTTTAGCATTTTTCGGAGAGAAATTTCCGTAATAAAATCGTATATTTGCATTTAATTTTGTAAATATAATGCGATTATGATTTCTCTCCGATATGTTAAAATATTAATTCCTGTTCTGCTGGGCGTTATTTTGCTCGGATGTAGCGGTGAGTCAGGAGACTCTCCGGAACCTCCTGCACCTGTCTCACAGCAGAGAAATGTCCTGGTCTACATGGTGGCCAACAATAACTTGGGCTCTTCCGGATATGACCGTGCGGATATTGCTGAAATGTGGAAGGCCACGGACGCAATTCAGAACGGCCGTCTGTTTGTTTTCCATTCTGCTTCTGACGGTACTCAGACTCTCCTTGAAATAAAGGATGGCCGGAGTTTTCCCGTCATTGATTATGATGCTTCTGTGCCGGCTGTTTCTTCCGCCCGCATGGAGCAGGTGATTAAGGATGTAAATAAAACTGCCCCAAATTCTTCCATGGGTCTGGTGCTGTGGAGTCACGCTTCCGGTTGGATTCAGGATGGTATGGAGAATGCTCCCATGCGCTCTTTCGGTTCTGAGGGAAGTAAGAAAATGAACATCACCACCCTGCAGGAGGTCCTGGAACGCTTTAACAAATTTGATTTCATTTATTTTGACTGCTGTTATATGGCCACTGTGGAGACTCTTTATCAGCTCCGCAATTGCACTGATGTTTTTGTCGGTAGTGCCACTGAACTCCCCAGTGAAGGCATGGATTACTCCCTCAATCTTCCTTGCTTCTTTGCTCAGCCTGATGCTGATATGGAAGCTGCCGCGGCAAATACCTTCCAGGTTTATGATCAGCGAACCGGAAGCATGCGCACTTGTACCATGTCTGTGATTCTGTCTTCAGATCTGGAACGCCTCGCCGCTGCCACCGCCACCATTTACAGCAAGTCCGGTACCGGAATTCCCGCGGGTTATTCTCCCCAGAGATTTCAGAATGTCAGAGAAGAAAACTGCCTGTACTTTGACTTCTATGATTATGTCCAGGCTCTGACTGTTGATTCTGAGGGCAATGTCCGTTACCCCGGTGCTGTGGATGATTTCACTCGCTTTCAGAATGCTTTCTCTGCCGTGGTGTCTAAATCATATCAGACTCCCCTGCTCTGGAGCGCTGTTCCCCTGGACCGTCACCATGGGCTGTCAACTTATATTCTGCGTAGTGATGGGGATGCCGCAACCAAAAACTACTCTTCTCTGGGTTGGTACACTGATGTGGCTTCTCACCTCATAAAGTAACTGTCTGAGTTTTAATTTACTGACTGAGATGTTTGATTTTAGAATAGATACACCGGATGTCCTGCCGGATTCTGTCCCCACCCCGAGGGAGGATTGGAGCATGCTGGCCAATCTTCCCCTGGATGAACTGCTGGCAAATCTTATCAATGTGGTGGTTACGTTTGTTATCCATCTGGCAGTGGCAATTGTTGTTTTCTATGCCGGTCGGTTCCTCATTCAGAAGCTTTACAAGCTTGCTTTAAACGTCTTTGTCAAACGGAATATTGATCTTTCTCTGCGCACTTTTGTGCTGAGCATGATCAAGATTCTGTTATATTTTATCCTCATCGTTACTGTCATCGGTATTCTGGGGCTTGAGACTTCAAGCTTCCTGGCCATATTTGCCTCAGCCGGTGTTGCTCTGGGTATGGCTTTGAGCGGAACTCTCCAGAACTTTGCCGGTGGTGTCCTCATTTTGCTCCTTAAGCCCTATAAAATCGGGGATTACATTGAGGCCCAGGGGTATGCCGGGACGGTCAAGGAAATTCAGATTTTCAGTACAATTATCACCACTCCTGATAATAAAAGTATCATTGTCCCCAACGGTCCCCTCTCCACTGGAAGCATTAACAACTGGAGCAAGATGGATTTTCGCCGTGTTGACTGGACTGTGAGCATTTCTTACGGAGATAATATTGACGCTGCACGCTCTCAGATTCTGGAAATCCTTAATTCTGACCCCGATATTGTTGACAGTTATCCTGACCCCATCATCATTGGTGCAACCAAGGAGGTAAAACCTGCCGTTGTTGTCAAGGAACTGGCGGCAAGCAGTGTTGATCTCAAAGTTACGGCTTGGGTCAAGACTCCGGATTACTGGACTGTGTTTTACCGCATTAACGAACAAATTTATACCAACCTCGCCAAAGCCGGCGTTTCATTCCCATTCCCTCAGTTAGATGTACATCTTGTCAATCAAGAGCAGCCGAACCCTTAGTCTGGTGGCTGCCACAGCTGCAATGACTTTTATCATGCCTGCCTGTAAGAAATCACTCACCTACCCCGCCGCACCTCAGGACGGTACTGTCTATGAGGTTAACGGCCTCACTGTTAATGACCCCTTCCGCCCGCTGGAAAATGATACTGCGGCTGCCACTCTTGCGTGGGTTGAGGAAGAAAATGCCCTTACCCGTTCTTATTTGGATGCCATTCCTTTCCGGCAGGATATTCATGACAGGCTCTCTGCCCTGAACCGGTATGAACGTATGGGTGCCCCTTCAAAAGAAGCGGATGGTAAGTATTATTTCTATGCCAACGATGGTTCTCATAATCAATCCATTCTGTACCGCATGGATTCAATCGGCGCCACTCCGGAGGTTTTCATTGACCCTAACTCTCTTTCTGAGGACGGTACTGTGGCTCTCACCGGTGTTTTCTTTAATAATGACGGCTCCAAGGCTGCTTATACAGTGAGCAGAAGCGGCTCTGACTGGACGGAGATTTATGTTCTTGACAGCGCCACAGGTGAACTCCTTGAAGACCATATTGAGTGGGCAAAGTTTACCGGCGCTGCATGGGATGACAACGGTTTCTATTACAGTGCCTACGCCCGTCCTGAAGAGGGCCGCGAGTTCTCTGTTGCCAACGAGTATCATAAAGTTTATTATCACAGACTTGGTACTCCTCAGAGTCAGGATGTTGTTGTGTATGAGAATCCTGAGGAACCCCTCCATTTCCATAATGTGGATTTGGTCGGTGACGGACGGTATCTTGTTGTGTACGGTGGCGGCCAGGGTCATGGCAACTCTCTGTTCATAAAGGATCTGAAAAAGAACGGTGCCTCATGGGTTACCGCTGAACCTTCTCAGGATTATGACATTAATATTCTGAGCGGACTCACATCTGACGGTAAACTGATGGCGCTTACCAATTTGGGCGCGCAGCGTAATCGCCTTGTGGCAATTGACCCTGCCAATCCTGTTTCATCCGCATGGGTGGACATTATCCCTGAGGATGCTGACGGTGGTGTGATTGTTGATGTTGATCAGGCCGGTGCTTCTCATCTTGCCGTTGTTATCAGCCGCGACGCTTCTCATTACGCTTACCTTTACAATAATGACGGTTCCAAAGTAAGGGAGATTGAGCTCCCCACTTACGGCACTGTTTCCTTTACTGCTTCACCCAAGAGTGAGGATCTTTTCTATACCTTTGCCTCATTTACTTATCCCTCCGCCATCTTCCGTCATGACATGGAAAGTGGTGAAAGCTCACTGTATCATTCCACTGAGATTGATGGGTTCAATCCGGAAGATTATACCGTTGAGCAGATATTCTATCCTTCTTCTGACGGCACTCAGGTTCCCATGTTCATTGTCCGACGCAATGATGTTCAGCCTGACGGTAATAATCCTGCTTACATATATGGTTACGGTGGTTTCAATATTGCCCTGCCGCCGTCTTTCAATGCCAACCGTCTTCTTTGGCTTGAGAACGGTGGTATATATGCCCAGGCAAATCTCAGAGGTGGTTCAGAGTACGGTGAAGAATGGCACATTGCCGGCACCAAAATGAATAAGCTCAATGTATTCAATGACTTCATTGCCGCCGCTGAATACCTCCAGAATAATGGTTGGACCAATCCGGACCTTACTGTGATTGAGGGCGGAAGTAACGGTGGCCTGCTTGTTGGCGCTGTTACCAATATGCGTCCTGATCTCTATGCTGTGGCCATTCCACGTGTTGGTGTGATGGATATGATGCGTTATCATCTCTTTACCATCGGTTGGAACTGGGCTCATGATTACGGAACTGCCGATGATTCTCCTGAAATGGCAAGTTACTTGCTTGACTATTCTCCAATTCACAATATCAGCAATGACGGGACTCCTTACCCTGCCATACTTGTCACTACTGCCGATCATGATGACCGTGTGGTTCCCGCACACTCTTTCAAATATGCCGCTACTCTCCAGGCTTCAGATACCGGTGACAAGCCCAAACTGATACGCATTGATTCAAAAGCCGGTCATGGTGCCGGTAAACCCATCGGAAAGGTTGTGGATGAATACACTGATATTTACTCCTTTATTTTCAAGAACATAAACAGAAATCCTGAAAAGAAGTGAGAATAAAGCTGCTCATAACCTTTGGCGTCCTGGCTCTGTGTCTGTACTCCTGTTTTACGGGGGTGGACAGCACTCCGCGTATCAGCGCGGGAGATGTGAGGCACCGGCAGGCTGCGGACTCCACCGCTGAGCAGATTTTTATTCGTGACATAGTACCTCCGGCCCCGCGGACATGGACTCCCGGACAGACTCAATTTCTTGTGGATGCCGGAGCTCCTTTGCAGCGTATATTTGACGGTACTTCTGCTGCCCCGGAACTTATGGCCGGAAGATTGCTTACTTTCAGAGGTGTAATGACTGAGCCGTCCCTGACAGGGGACAGCATGGCTGTTATTTTATTGTCTGATAAAGCCGGTAACAACTTCAATTACCGCACTTCTGTCTCTTACGCCGCCTTTGATACTCTTCCGCGTCTTGACATTCCGTATATGGTAAATGTTTCCTTGGTGGACAGACTCAACAGTTTACTCTCGGGGAACACTTATTTTATCAAAACGCAACACTGGTATGACGGTGACGGTAAGGAAGTTTACGGACTTCGCCATATTCCCGTCACCATTGACAGCGTTTCTTCCGGTACGTCTCTTTATCCGGCTGCCGTGTTCTTTCATCTCAATGATGATCAGTTAAAGATGGCGGCTGGAATTGCTCCGGGGACCAAGCGCATGGTTCTCATGACTGCCGGTCATTCAATGGCTGACAACCGCAATTTTGACCGTCTGTTTTCCTTCAAGGACCCGCGCAGAATGTATCCTGATATTCAGCCTGAAATTTGGGAACTTATTATCAGATCCCGCGTCCGCCCGGGGATGTCACGTGAGGAGTGCAGACTTGCCCTGGGCGCTCCTGATGAAACTCGGCAGATTCCCTCCCGCGGTACCATGCGTGATATCTGGCAGTACAGTCAGGGCTTCTATCTTATCTTTGATGACGGTTATCTGATTAATTACAGACAATGATGGCAGGTAATAAAATGGAAGTGATTTTTCTCGGCACCGGTACTTCAACCGGAGTCCCGGTCTTGAGATGCAATTGTCGCACCTGTCGCAGTACTGACTCACGGGATAAGAGGTTACGGGCTTCTGTACTTATCTGTACTTCGGTTGGAAATCTGATTATTGACACCGGGCCAGACTTCCGGACTCAGTTGCTGCGTGAAAACTCCCCTGCCCTTGACGCTGCACTGATCACTCACATTCATTATGACCACGTGGGTGGTATAGATGACTTGCGTCCATACTGCTGGGATAAGCCTAATCACCATTTTCCGGTGTACTGCCGTGATGATGTGGCGGCTGGTCTGAGGCATAACTTCCCTTACTCTTTTGAGGAGCATCCATACCCCGGCGTCCCCGTTTTTGATTTGCACAATGTTGATGAAAAACCGTTTGTCATTAAGACTGATAAGGGCGAGATTGAAGTAACTCCCCTGCCGGTCATGCATGGTAAGCTTCCCATCCTTGGTTACAGGATTGGTAAACTGGCTTATGTAACTGACTGCAGTTTTATGCCGGAAAGCACCAGGAACCTCATTAAAGGTGTGGATACTCTTATTGTGAACGCATTACGCCCTCAGCATCATAACACCCACATGAGTATTCCTGAGGCTCTTGAGCTTATCAGGGAACTCAAGCCGAGAGTGGCATATCTGACTCATATGAGCCATGACACCCCTCCACATGCTGAGGCACAGGCTCTTCTGCCTGATAACGTTTTCTTTGCTTATGACGGCTTAAAAATCACAGTTGAATAATTAAATAAGACACATATTTCCCTATGAAAACAAAAGAACAGCTCATAGACGATCTTCTCACTCTCGCATTTGCTGAAGATATCGGTGACGGAGACCATACCACTCTCAGCACCATCCCCGCAGATGAAATGGGACGCCAGCACCTTCTGATTAAGGAAGAAGGTATTCTGGCAGGAGTGGATATTGCCCGCCTTGTTTTTGAAAAATTTGATCCTTCTCTGAAGATGACTGTGATGATTGAAGACGGTGCCCATGTCCGTCCCGGTGACATTGCCTTTGTTGTGGAAGGTCCTGTCCGCTCTCTCCTTCAGACTGAACGTACAATGCTCAATATCATGCAGCGCATGAGCGGTATTGCCACTCAGACTGCACGTTACCAGAAAAAACTTGAAGGCCTTAATACTTTTGTCCTTGATACCCGCAAGACCACTCCCGGTCTGCGCATGCTTGAAAAAGAAGCCGTACGCATTGGTGGCGGCCGCAATCATCGTATCGGCCTTTTTGACATGATTCTCATTAAGGACAATCACGTTGATTTTGCCGGCGGTATCAGTCAGGCTGTTCAGAGAGCCAAGGATTACTGCCGTGAAAAAGGAAAAGACCTGCGCATTGAGGTGGAAGTTCGCAATAATGATGAAATAATGGAAGCCATCGCTGCTGGGGTTGACCGCATTATGCTGGACAATTACACCCCTGAAGCAACCAAGGAAGCTGTTCAGATTATTCGCCGCAACGCACCCGGGGTTGAAATTGAATCCTCAGGCGGTATCACTCTTGACACTCTCAGAGCCTACGGGGAAGCAGGTGTAGACTTCATCAGCGTCGGAGCGCTCACCCACTCTGTAAAGGGGCTTGACATGTCCTTCAAAGCCTGCTGAATCACTCAGCAAGAAGCTTTCCTTTCACTCTTCAAACAGACTCAGAAGATGAGTAAGGGTGAATGCATGGAAGTCCGGAATTACCTTGTCTGATAATTCAGTCAGGCTCTCCGGAGGATTTGAAGTGGAAAGTGCCACCACCTTGCAGCCGGCTCTGCGCCCGGATCGGAGTCCGTTATATGAGTCCTCAAACACAACGCACCTCTCAGGAGCAAGCTCAAGAAGTGACGCTCCTGTGAGGTACGGCTCCGGATGTGGTTTTGAATGAGTTACCATACCGTCAGTTACCACAACTCTGAAATACTTCTTCAGCTCCGGAACTGAACGGAAAAGTCTTTCCATCTTCCGGTCATTACTGCTGGTCACTATTGCTGCCGGAATATTGTTCTCCATCAGCATCTCCAGAAAACCTTCAACACCGGAGATCAGAGGATAAGTCATGGTTTCCTCATGCTCCCTGAGCAGTTTTTCCACACCTGAACGCACCTCACTGTCCGGATAATAGCGTTCAAGAATATCTGAAAGAGTCGTACCCTTGATTTTCAGGGCAAAACCCGGAATTCCGGAAGGATAATGTGCGTCTATATCCTCCCAGATTTCCGTATATATTGGCTCCGAGTCTATCAGGACTCCGTCAAGGTCAAAGAGCGCGCCTAATTCCCTCATAAGGAGTAGAATTTACTGAATGCTTCCACTGTGTACACATGATCCGTGACAGAAGCAGTTTCACGTACACTGTGCATGGCCCACACCGGTGCTCCCATATCAACACCCCGCATGGGCATGCTGGTGGTGAGAATATTTCCTAAGGTGGATCCTCCGGCACTGTCACTGTGATTTACAAAGTACTGCACCGGAACACCTGCCAGTCGGCAAATCTCGGCAAACACAGCGGCTGAGTCTGCGTCTGTCATATATTTGCAGTTGGCATTTATCTTTATGCACGGTCCTCCTCCCAGACCAGGATGATTGGTAGGATCATATTTCTCCGGATAATTGGGATGGAATCCGTGAGCATTGTCTGCTGACACCATAAACGAACCGGCCACAGCACGTATGAAATCATTTTCATCTCCGCCCATGCCGTAAACCATGCGTTTGAGAATATTATGGAAAATCATTGAGCCTGCTCCCTGCTTGGTTCCTGATCCGGTCTCCTCATTATCAAAGATGGCAAGTACTCGTGTTGAACTTACTGCGGAATCCGCAGTGCGCAGAAAGGCTGTCATCCCGGCATGTACCATACTGAGGTCATCAAGCCGCCCGCTGCTTATCATGGAATTGTCAAAGCCCACAAGGCATGCCTCTGTGGTATCATACAGTGACAAATCATAATCCAGTATCTGTTCCTGCTCAATACCCAGTTCCTCAGCAACAGCCCTGCGCACCATACCCCGCGGATTTTCACAACTCAATGCGGCCACAGGGAGCATGTCTTTCTGCTTGCTCAGTTTGTTGCCTTCATTGACAGCGCGGTTAAAATGGATGGCCAGATGAGGTATGGTCATCAATGGCTTGTCAATCTTTACCAGGCGCCATTCCGGTTTGAGTGGATCCTCGCTGCGCAGTAGTACTCTGCCCGCCAGTGAGAGCGGTCGGTCAAACCATGTGTACAGAATTGGACCGCCATAAACCTCCGTATTGAGCTTCACTGCCCCACCCTCACACGGTATTTCACAGTTGGGTTTGATCCGGAATCCCGGTGAATCACTGTGAGCAGCCACTATGTGATACGGTGACGCCGGTCTGTCACCTGTTATGAAAGCAAAGATTGCAGTTCCGTTTACACGCACATATCTGCGGTCTCCGGGTTTTAACTGCCAAGGATCTGTAAGTGATAGTTCTTCAAATCCGGCTGCTTCAAGAGCAGTCTTGACATTCTCCACTGCCCAGAAATTAACCGGGCTGTTATTCATAAAGCGGCAGAGATCCTGCACGGTCTGCTGAGCGTTCTTCATTGTAAGGAATTTGACTGATAAAGGTAATTACATGCACGAAGCGCATCACATAAATCCTGACTCAGATAGGCATTGAAGCGGTAGGCAAGGTCCTCCACCACCATATCCAGCCCCTCTTCAGGAGCCTGGCGCAGCGTATCGGCCAAATCATACATATTCTGATAAATATCCGCAAGCTTCTCAGACAATGACGCTGCTACCGGAGTATCTGAATAACGCATTTCCTCAACCGGAGTGTCAAGATAAGTATCATATTCACCCAATAGAGCCGCCATGGAGGTGCGGGCACTCTCATATGCATCTTCCTCCATACTCTGATAAATTGCTCCGTTCTCTTCCGGCTCCTGACCTGAAACAAGATCTGAGACTGTGATATATATTCGGGGAAGATATCGTAATACTTCCCTGCAGAAGGCAGATGGAGCCGCCTGGGAAGCTGTTTCTATCAGACTGCAATACTCCGCGGCAAGGGCCGCTACGGCTATTGATGATTTTGTATTCATTCAGTTCATTTTTTGTTGAGGTACAACTTATTGTCAAGTATGTACTTGTACACTCCCTGCGGAAGATAATATGTCATGTCCCGTCCTTTGGCAATGGCCTCACGTATGAACGTACTTGATATGTCCGCCATCGGAGCCTGCGTAACCTCCAGACCTGCAACATTCCTGTTTTCAACCGGGTAACCCGGGCGCATGTAAACTATCACTCCAAACTCATCCAGTATCACCTGCGGCTCACGCCACCGCTGGAAAATCCTCCAGTTGTCACTCCCCACAATCAGCTTGAAATGAAAATCAGGATACATCTCCCTGAGCTGCCTGAGGGTATTGACCGTATAATTGGGACGCGGCATGGTGAGCTCTATATCACAGATATCAAGCCCTTCGCCTCCTTTAATGGCAATAGACAGCATTGTCAGGCGCTTCATATCCGGAATCAGTTCTCCCGGTTCCTTGAGCGGATTGCGGGGTGAGAGTGTCAGCCAGACCTCATCAACATAACCCCACTGCGCCAGGTATGAAGCAACCTGCATATGGCCTATATGCACCGGATTGAATGAGCCGCCCAGTATTCCTATAACTTTTCCCATATTAATCTGTAAGGCTTATCATCTAAGGGTTATAAATCCCTCAATCAGTCGCCGTGCATCTGTAATGGCATCTGCAAGGTCATCGTTTATAACCTTCACATCAAAGCGCGGAGCCTGGGAAATCTCATAGGCCGCACGGTCCAGCCTTGCGTCTATACTTTCAGGCGTCTCTGTGGCGCGGTGTTCCAGACGCGTCCGTAATGCCTCAATGCTCGGCGGCTGGATGAACATGGTCATCACCAGGTCTCCGTAGATATCCTTTACACGCAGGGCGCCGTTGACATCAAGATCAAGAATGATATTATATCCTGCATCTGTGATTCTGTCAATCTCACGCCTGAGTGTACCATAAAAACGTCCCGGATAGACTTCCTCAAATTCCACAAACTCGTTCTCGGCAATAGCATCGCGGAAGGCGTCCTCTGTCATGAAGTAATAGTTAACTCCATCCTTCTCACCCTCGCGTGGCGGACGTGTTGTGGCGGACACGGCAAACCCCAGGTTGAGATTGCCCTCATCCATCAGTGCGTTTATTATCGTACTTTTTCCGCAGCCGCTCGGGGCTGCCACTACTATTATTTTTCCTTTCATATATTATCAAGCCTGATGCTCAGCGCGGCTCAGATCATTTACTGTCTTGGCCGGTGTGAATGTATACCCGGGAACTTCTATGAATATGGTATTCCAGCGACTCATCGCACCGTTCCACAATCCGGGAAGCTCCAGTGCACGCAGCTCTCGTCCGGCAAGTGATTTTTCTGAAATGAAACCGGTGGCCGGATCAACATATTCTTTCAGGTCGTATGAAGAGCCGTCAGGACGGTGCAGCCAGCACGCCAGGTCAACCGGATTGAAATGTGTGCTGTTGGCCATCATCTCCTTGTTTTCTTCCTTGCTCATATCAATCTGAGAAGATTCAAGTATCTGAGGCGCGGTCATGGTGCCGTCTGAGCTGTACGCAATGTACGGACCTCCGCCGGGTTCTCCTTCGTTGCGCACCATTCCGCAAACTCGGTAGGGGCGGTCAAGGATTGCAATCAGGGCTTTGGCTCTCTCTTCAGTTGAGGCGGGTGGAAGTATTGCCGAGGTATTGGTGCACAGTACATTGTTTACAAATTCCGTTGCGTTATCCACTGTTTCCTCATCAGGATTATTCTGCAGTGCCGTCAGCAGACGCATGGCCGCATCATGAGTCAGAAGCAGCATTCCGCCCAAAAGTTTCTTGTAAGGTACGGATTTTGAACGGATGGCCCGCACTGCAATATTGTCAATATTCTTGATGAATACCACCTGGGCATTGATGTCTGACAGATTTTCAATCAGTGCTCCATGTCCGCCGGGACGGAATACAAGGGCACCGTTCTCATCCCTGAACAGACTGTTGTCCGGAGCCACGGCTATTGTGTCTGTGCTCGGTTTCTGTTCTGATAGGGACACATCATACTTTACGCCCTTTGCCTTTTCAAGTTCAGGTATAACCTTCTCCAATTTTTCAGTAAAGAGCTTGTGATGGTTCTCTGATACGGTGAAGTGCACCTTTACTTTCTTATTTCCGTGCACCATCTCTTCAGCCTCATCAAGCTGTTCCTCAAGTGCTGTGCGGGTATCGCCATCGTAACGGTGGAATTTGAGCAGGGCCTTGGGAAGTGAGCCGTATGCCAGTCCCTCCGGAAGGATAAGAGCCCGGATGACATCTTTCTCACGTCCGGAACCCAGTAATTTTTTCACACCTTCACCGTACAGCTTTTCACACACTGTGTCAAGGTCAGCATAGAAAGCATATTTTTCAATGTCATTGATCAGCTTTGCAACCGGAGACCCTTCTGCAGGATGTTCTTCTTCACCGTCCACAAATGCAAACAGGGCCTTGAACATGCGTGATGCAGCTCCGGAGGCCGGAACAAACTTGACTACCTCTCCTCCGTCTGACACAAAGGTTTCCCAGCGTGCGAGGCAGGCTTTTTCAAGTTCCGCGTCTACTTCCGTAATCCCCTGACCCATCGAGGCTGCGCCTATGAGTTTGAGATACGGAAATCCGGTTTTGAATCGTTCAAGCTGTGCTTCAACTTTCTCTGTGCTTATGCCCTTGGATTCAAGCTGGGCAAGGTCTTTTGTTGTCAGTTCTGTCATGGTAGAAAGAGTATGTTAGTTTATGACTTCAAAATTAACAAAAATCCCTGAATACTTTCCCTCTATCTGACCCAAAAATTGTTTTAAATTTTCAAAAATAATCTCAGCAGTAGTTTTCAGGATATCACCAGCAGTGCCAGGTGGTAAACACTGAAGGCCACTATCCATGCCACAAGGGTGTTATAAATCACGCTGAAAGCTCCGTAACGCCATGAATGTGTCTCTCGCACTATTGCCGTCAGCGTGGCCGTACACGGACAGTACAGCAGGATGAACACCATGAAGGACAAGGCAACGGCAGGAGTGAAATCAGGTTTGCCGGTGACAGGATTGGGTGAGGTGAGGCGCTGGGACAGCCTTTCATCCGGTGCTGCCTCATTATCTGTATAGAGGACTCCGAGTGTGGAGACTACAATCTCTTTTGCTGGAACTCCGGCCAGGGCCGCAACTGTGGCTTTCCATTCAAATCCCAACGGTTTCATTACCGGATTGACGGCCTTGCCGGCCATCTCAAGGTAAGAATCAGTTTCTGGATGAATAGCCTGGTCTGTATGAGCCTGGCGTGCTTCAACATCATGACTGCTCAGGGGAAAATAATTGAGTGCCCACACCACTATGCTGGCAAAAAGTATTATTCCGCCCATTTTCTTGAGGAATTCCTTGCCCTTGGCCCAGGTGTGCGAGATTGAGGCCCGAAGGGTGGGGAGGCGGTAAGGGGGGAGTTCCATCACAAAGGGTGTCTCATCCCGAGGGAACATGAATTTTCGCAGCAGCTTTGCCGTAACCACAGCCACCAGGATGCCCGTCAGATATAAGCCCATGAATACAAGGGTGGCATGGCTGGGGAAAAATGTGCCTATCAGCAGTACATAAAGCGGCAGGCGTGCCGAGCAGCTGATAAAAGGATTTATCAGTATGGTGATTATTCGGCTGGAGCGGCTCTCTATGACTCGTGAGGACAAGATGGCCGGTACATTACACCCAAAGCCCATTATCAGTGGCATAAAGCTCTTTCCATGGAGCCCAATACAGTGCATCACCTTGTCCATGATGAAGGCCGCACGGGACATATATCCTGAATCTTCAAGGAATGATATACAGAAATAAAGGATGAGAATATTGGGCAGGAATGCTATCACGCCGCCCACACCGCCAACTATTCCGTCAGCAATCAGGTCTTTGAGCGGGCCGTCAGGCATGAGAGTCTGTATCAGCCCGCTCACCCAGGATACTCCGTCCTCAATCCATGTCATCGGATATTCTCCCAGTGAGAATGACAGCCAGAATATCAGGAACATTATGGCAAAGAATATCGGAAATCCCACCCAGCGGTTTGTGGCCAGCTTATCCAGAAAATGAGTGGCCTTGCGTTCACGCCTCGGGCCAGGAGTGAAAGTCTCTGCAAGCGCTCCGGCAATAAATCCGTATTTTTCCGCAGCCACCATTGAAGATATGTCCTCATCATGTATATCCTCGATGTGTCCGCGCAGTTTATCTCGGAGCATCAGCAGCGGACTGGAAGCTCCCGGATGCACATGCTGTTTCCACTCCGGTTTTCCACTCTCGGATTTCTGCATTCCTTCCATTTCCGCCTCTATCATATGGTCACCTTCCATCAGCTTGATGGCAAGGTAACGGGGTGAGAAATGGCTCACTATATCCGGGGTGGATTTTATCATATCCACCAGCCTGCGGAGTGCTCCCTCAAGGTCTGCGCCCAGTTTGATGTGTATATGGCGCACGGATTCATCCTCGCCGTTATATACGTCAATGACCGTGTCAAGCAGCCTGGTCAGTCCGTCACCTGTACGGGCCACAACCGGCACCATCGGCACACCTATCATCCTGCCCAGTTCATCATAGTTCAGTTTGGCTCCTGAAGACTGGAACTCATCCCACATGTTCAGGGCAATGACCATACGCCTGTCCATGTCAATCAGTTCTGTGGTCAGGAACAGGTTGCGCTCAAGATTTGAGCTGTCAACCACATTGATTATAACATCAGGTGTGGCCTCGCTCAGATACTTGCGCACATATAACTCCTCCGGAGAATACCAGGATAATGAATATGTCCCGGGCAGGTCTACTATATTGAATTTATAGCCTTTATACTTGAAGTGGCCGTCCTTGGCATCCACAGTCACTCCGCTGTAATTTCCCACATGCTCCTTTGATCCGGATGCTATATTGAACAATGTGGTCTTCCCGCAGTTGGGATTGCCTATCAGTGCCACATTAATTAAATGGCTCCGTTTATGTGCCTGCAGAAGTGCTTCCTCAACATAGATACTCGGGCCCACAGTGTGCTCGGCTGCCGCTCCGGCCACCACTGACTCCTCGCTGCTGATTGGCTCAACTTCAATCAAAGCGGCTTCTGAAGTACGCAGGGATACCTCGTACCCCAGAATGGAGTATTTTATCGGGTCTTTCAGCGGTGCATGCAGGAGCACAGTAACCTGACGCCCTCCCACAAATCCCATTTCTATCACACGTTTACGGAACGCTCCGTGTCCGTGTATCTTGACTATCAGGGCGGACTGGCCTGTTTTGAGTTCTGACAGCTTCATCTTTACTCCCAGGTATATTTTTTAGTACGTCCAACTTTTGAACATAAAAGCACCCACACTTTTCTCAGCGGATATGTCAGGGATAAAAGAGGTATCAGCGCAGGCACGCAGCGGATTTTCAGGGCTGCGCAGATTTTGCTCCACGTCAGTATGTCCATCACGCACAGGGCTGCTATTATCAGCACTGCCACGGCCGCGGGGAAAAGATTTGGCAGGGCAATTACAGCTGCGGCAATTGCGCAACCGGTACTCACAGGGCGCAGCCACCATGATATTGTCTGGAGTATGCGCGGACGCCGCTTGATGAATCCCTCCGTAAAGCGGCGGTGAAGCACCCGCTCTGTATAGAGACGCGGCATGGTGCCGTGGCGCATCCGAAGCATCGCTTCCTGCCCTAAAACCACCTCGGTTTCTGTTGCAGGTACTATCTGGGAAATGAATATATCATCATCACCGCGGTGAAGATTCAGGTTCCGCGCAAAGCCTTTGTTATTTACAAACAATTCCTTGCGGTATGCCAGGTTAAGCTCGGTTCCCCTGAAAGGTTTCCCGGCCAGTGCCACTGACAGCCAGCGCACATCATCCACAGCAGTGTCAAACGCACGGATAACATTTCCTCTCTCATCATCCTCCTCTGCAGGGGGATAGGCATAACCTAACACTACCCCAACCCGCGGATTTATAAACGGCTCCATCATCCTGCGCAGCCATTGATTGCTTTCAATCTCCGCACCGGTGGTGGTGAGCACCACCACTTCATTCCGTGCAGCCTTGATTCCCAGTGTCAGAGCCAGTTTCTTTCTTGAAAGATTGACAACACCCTCCGGTGTAAAGGTCAGATAGAGGTTAGGGTTGGTAGCTCGGAGAAGTCCAACTGTATCCCTGACATCAACGTTCTCACCGTCGTTGACCACAATTACCTCAAAATTTGCTGGGTAATCCTGATTCAGTATAGCGGGCAGTAGAGTGCTCAGAGCCTCTGCATCGCCCTGTGAGTAAACTATCACAGAGGCAGGAACGTAAGCCGTATCCTCCGGCCGGGCATGCTCCTTGTCACAATGCCTCCGCCATAAAAGCACGGGGCGAACTCGCCAGTAAAGATAAGCTCCTATCAGCACCGCACAAACAGCCGCGCCAACAAGCAACCATAATACCAAAGGGGAAAGTATAAGGGAAAAGTCCATTTTTCAGTCACAATTTTTAACCTGCAAAAGTAATCATTTTTACCCACACCCCCAAAACGAATCACATTATATCATGCAGATACTCCGAAACCCGTTTATTGAGATTGCTGATATGGTGACGGAGCATTGTGTCTTGAATAATTGTTGAATCCTCTTTTTCCCGGCTCTCCACCAGTGATTGAATATACTCCCCCTTGTCTTCTTTTCTGACAATGGACGGAACCAGGCCAAGTTGTCGCTGAAGCATATTCATCAGCAACCGTGTAGTACGCCCGTTACCATCCACCCACGGATGAATGGTAACCAATCGGTAATGAGCCTCAAAACTTAACCGGTAGGCGGCTGCAATGTCATTTTTATCAAGATCTGAGATCCCTTGATTAAGCCATTTACAGAAATCTTCCACAGCCCGTCCAACCTTATTATATGTCATATAACTTCTACCCCCGGCTCCGGCACTTACGTTACACAGGCGGAACTCACCCTTGGATGAATCAAATTTGCCGGCAATTGTTGAATACTCACTTCCGGTTCTCCTCATAACCAATGCGGACAGCTCTTGCAATAGTTGAGGTGAGTATTTAGGATTTCCTGAAGCTATCTTGAAAGCATGAATATATGCATCTTTCAAATCAACATTCATCATCTGCTCTGTCAGAGTACGCCCCTTGCTTGTTATCCCCTCATCAAACAGTAGTTGGTTTTCTATTTCAGTAACGGTTGATCCCTCTATAGCCGTTGAATGGGTCACAATAGAATAGAGATAGAACTTCTGATAGTCTATCTGCTCTTCCACTCCGGATTTCAGATACGTATCCAGAGCTTCACATAACTGCTTGTCAAGATTATTGTCCATTACCTTTAATCAATATTATTGAACCAAGAGACAAGAAACGCATTCCCGAACTCAAGTACAAAAATACACATAAAAATAACAAACACAAAATGAATTTAACTTTAACCCCTCAACTTCAAACTCAGCCCATAGTCCCGCATCCTGGAGGGATGCCACATGGGAATCCCGGTACACGGAAGCGCAGCGGACGTGTGCCGGGTCACGCCCCCAAAAAAAGGAGAAAGCGCCCCGGAGGGCGCGCCACAACCCTCGCGTACCTGACCCTCAAACAGAGCGCCCGGGTGCGGGGGGACGTCCGTACCGGTACTGAAAAGGACTTAAACTAAAGGCCAAGGCGCAAGCCGAAGTAATCATACGGGTACTCAGGACTCATGAAATTGCGATTGGATACCCGACAGCCCCTGGAATTGCTGTACCAACCGCCACCACGGTGGACACGGTAATAGCCTGAGGACGGTCCGGTGGGATTGGTCTGTGAACCGCTGTTACTTCCTTCATACCAGTCAGAACACCATTCCCCTACATTACCTGTCATATCATACAAGCCTAATTCATTTGAAGCCTTCTGTCCGACGGTATGTGTCCTGTTTCCGGAATTACCATTATACCACGCCACTGAGCCTATATTATCCGAGCCACTGTACTTATACCCATTGCTGCGGTTACCTCCGCGGGCGGCAAATTCCCACTGTGCCTCCGTGGGCAGGTGGAAGCGAAGGCCCGTCATCTGATTCAGCCGGTTAATAAAATTCTGACAATCATTCCAGCTTACCTTTTCCACTGGATTATTTTCTCCGCGGAAATTAGACGGGTTACTCCCCATTACTGTCTCCCATTCTTTCTGAGTTACTTCATACATTCCTATCCGATAAGAGCTCAATGTTACCTGATGCTGAGGCTTTTCATTCCAATATGCCTCACTGTCACTGTCCGGTGAGCCCATCATAAACGTTCCACCCTGAACATACACCATATTATTTACAAGTCTACGGAGTACCTCCTTCTGCGCCGCGGTAACTCCGGAGCCCCAGTTAACTGTCAGTCCGTTAATCTCCTCACGGGTCTGCCGCGCGGCGGCTTCCTGCTGTAGCCGTTCCTGCTCAGCAGCTAACCTCTCCGCTTCTGCCGCGGAATTATCTGTCTGCTGTTGAACCTCCTCTTGTTCAGGCATAATCTCCCCCGGCTCAACCACTTCCTCTGTAATCTGCTGTTCAGTTTTTTCAGATATTGAATCTGTGTCTATCACTTCTGCTATCAAATCCTGACTGTCTGGTTCCGGATTGCCACTGCTAAAGAGCTTATATCCTCCCCAGACGGCCAATAACAGTACAACTGCACAGCCCGCAATCAATCCCATCCGTTTAAAACTTTTTCCCGATTTGACAGGATTTGATTCCGGCAGAACTTGTGTCTTGGAAGAATCCTTCTTCCCCTCAATCATCACAGTTGCCGTACCCGTGGAGGCCGCGGAACTGACTCCCAAATCCGCCAGCATAGCCCCGGCATCCGCATACCGCTCGGACGCGCGGTCAGACATCGCACGGGTAATAACCCGGCGCAACTTCTCGCTCACAGGCAGAGTGCTTATAGTAGCCGCCGGCTCACCTGAAGGCCAACCACTGGATTTCAAGGGGCGCTTACCTGACGCAGCAGCATACAGTGTAGCACCCAGTGCATAAACATCAGCTGTGGGACAGAAAGTTGTTATTCCTGAATACTGCTCCATAGGCGCGTAGCCATCGGAACAAGCCATAGTATTGACCGTGGACGTGGCAGAGCCATCAGCATCATAATGCTTACTCAGCCCAAAATCAATCAGCACCGGACGCACAGTCCCGTCGCTGTTCTTTGACAGCATGATATTGCCCGGCTTGATATCCAGGTGCGTAACCTTCCGGCGGTGCAGGTAGGCCGTGGCATCTATTATCGGATAAATGATTTCCTCAATCTCCTTTTCAGTCAGAGGCCCATGCACATCCAAGTAATCCGCCAGGCTCTGCCCCTCAAGGTACTCCATCACATAATATGCCGTGCCGTTGGCCTCAATGATTTCATTAACCTTGACAATATTAGAATGACCCGCTCCATAATCACTCAGGCGCTTGGCCTCCGCCACAAAGTCCTTCAGACTATTGGCAGTCAGAGCGCGACTATTCTCCGTCCCCGGACAAACAACCGTAGCGCCATCCTGCTCACGCTCACAGTGATCCTTCATGAAATGCTCCTTGATAGCAACATGACCGCGGATAGTCAGATTACCCACCTGAATATCAACCGCAGCCTTATAAGTAATCCCGAACCCGCCGGCACCAAGAACCTTTTCAATAATATAAGACTTTTCGCCTTTCAGAACAGAACCCGGTAAAAGAGCATATGAAGAAGACATGTGAAGATTTGATTTTTAATTGATTACTAAATTCGCACAAAAATACCCCTAATTTTTCACCCCCCCCAAGTTAATAAATGTTAATTCGTTTATTCCCTCCATCCTCCCCGCCCCCGCTGACGCCAGCGCATCCTGGAGGGATGCCACATGGGAATCCCGGTA
>CAZNBD010000015.1:0-4025 GCA_964571405.1 uncultured Bacteroides sp.
GCCTTCTGTACCCCTGCACCTGCCGCCGTGCTGACCTGATGGCTGCCGGTGCCCCGCACCAGTCTGACGGCCATGTGGTTTACAGCGGCCGATGCCGCCCGGAAAAATTGCCCTGGCACGGCCCGGAACCCGCGCAGCCTCACAGCTGGCGCATTGTCACTGACAGCAGGGAAATCAGATTTGATGACGGCATTTACGGCCCCCAGGCATTCAGACTGGATTCCCAGGTGGGAGACTTTATTGTCCGCCGTTCTGACGGCTCCTGGGCTTACCAGCTCGCCGTGGCCGTGGATGACGCCCTGATGGGTGTCACCCAGGTGGTACGCGGAGCTGACCTCCTCCTCAGTGCCGCCCAGCAGAATTACATCCGTGATCTCTTGGGCCTCCCCAATCCCCGCTACGCTCACCTGCCCCTGCTCTGCGCCCCTGACGGCCGCAGACTCAGCAAGCGGGATTCCTCTGAGGCAATGGATTACCTGAGAAAAACGTCCTCCCCGGACCGGATTATAGGACGCATTGCATTTGCGGCCGGACTGATACCCGCGCAGGAACCCCTCCCACTCTCTGCCCTCCCCGCCCTGTGGAAAAATTTGGTAAATTGCGGAAAATAATGTAATTTAGCGGGTCAAAACAACTATAAGCGATCAATCACTATGTTCAACAATCAACCTAAAGGGCTTTATGTGCTTGCCCTGTCAAATACAGGTGAGCGCTTTGGCTATTACACCATGCTTGCAATCCTGCTGCTCTTCCTGCAGGCCAAGTTTGCCTTCAGCACTGCCACAGCAGGCTTTATTTATTCAACTTTCCTTGCCTTAGTGTACTTTATGCCCATGCTTGGAGGCATAGTGGCTGACCGGTGGAACTTCCAGAAAACCGTCACACTGGGTATAATTGTAATGTTCCTCGGATACCTCATGATGGCCATCCCCACTGCCCGCATGGCCACATCATCAATGGTAATAATGTTCGGAGCCCTGTTCATGATTGCTCTCGGCACCGGTTTGTTCAAGGGCAACCTCCAGGTAATGGTTGGTGACCTCTATAATGACCCCAAATATGCTGACAAGCGTGATGTTGCGTTCTCCCTCTTTTATATGGCCATCAACATCGGCGCCATGTTCGCACCGTCCGTAACCTCCGGCCTCCTGAGCTTTGCCCTCAAGGCCAAGGGTTTTGTTTATGACCCCGCCATCCCCTCCATCTGCACCAAGATGGTCAGCGGTGAAACCCCGGATGATAAAGCCATGAACACACTCACCGCTTATGTACAGGAACACGCTCCCGAGTATGCGGACAACCTCACCGGATTTGCAAATGCATTTATTGACACCATCTCCACCGGTTACAGTTACGCCTTTGCAGTGGCCTGCGGCTCAATGATCATCTCATTCCTCATTTATAAATTCGGATACCGGACATATAAGCACGTAGGCGGCGCTCCCGCAGCCAAGGGTGACGCCAAGGGCACCGCAGCCGCTGAACTCACACCCGCCCAGACCAAGAGCCGCATCGTGGCCCTCCTGCTCGTTTTCACAGTGGTTATTTTCTTCTGGATGGTATTCCATCAGAACGGCATGACACTCACCAAGTTTGCTGAAGTATTCACCCAGACCGCCACAAGCTCCTGGACACGCATCGCATTCAACGTATGGGCACTTGCCACCATCGCCGCAGGTGTTTACGCCGTATTCTCATTCTTCCAGAGCAAGAGCGCAATAACCAAAATCATCAGCGCAGTAGTCACCCTGGCAGCCGCCGGCGGAATCTTCCTGTTTTACCTCTATACACCTGAAACAGTCTCCGGCCTGCAGCCCCAGATATATCAGCAGTTCAACCCCTTCTATGTTGTGGCACTCACACCCTTCTCGGTAGCCTTCTTCGCATGGCTCGGAAAACGCGGGAAAGAACCCAGCGCACCCCGCAAGATCGGCCTCGGCATGCTCGTGGCAGCCTTCGCATTCGCATTCCTGTGTGTATGCTCCCTCGGACTCGGAGTAGCTCCTGAAGAAGGCCAGGGGGCAGTACTCGTTTCACCCAACGTACTCATTGTAACATACCTCTTCCTTACATTTGCTGAGCTCCTCCTCTCACCCATGGGAATCAGCTTTGTATCAAAAGTTGCACCCCCCAAGTACAAAGGCCTCATGATGGGATGCTGGTTCGGAGCAACAGCCATCGGTAACTACCTCGTTGTAATCCCCGCCCTCCTCTGGAACGAGATAGATGTAGCAGTACTCTGGGGCATCCTCATCGCAGTCTGCCTCGTGTCAGCAGGCTTCATCTTCGCCATCATGAAGAAACTTGAAACCGCCACAGCAGACACCCCCGCTCCCGCCCCCGTCGCAGACCCCCTTGAAACCATCGAAGACGACGTAATTTAACCCCCGGTCCGTCCGTGCCGCCCCCGGTACGGACGTGCCTCTCATGGTACGGACGTGCCTCCGGCACGTCTCAACGTAACCAGCTGACCTCCACCATTCTGCGCCCTGGAGGGGCGCCACATCGTTATCCCCGGACCCCGAAGCGCAAGCGGAGGAGTCCGGGGCTCTTGCACACACCCCAACCAAACCACAGCGTGCCGGAGGTACGCCACATCCTCCCTTACCTTTCCCCCAAAAATTTGTTGAAAATAAATTTTTTGTTGTGAATTCCAAATTAAATTACTACCTTTGCAGAGCATACTGCACCCGGAGCCCAGTATGGGGTAAGTGGTGGGGTGTGCTGACATATATTAAGAGCGTTTATCAAGCGCATTTCTTGACTGATAGGAATCTCGCAAATTCTTTAATTGGAGTCAGGGATGTGGCAGCAGTGAACGTCTCTCGGGGTATGATATACCTTCAGGAGTCCGTGAGGATTTCTGAGATTATCATACAGCGTGAGGCTTCGGTGTTGCTCTTTCTACTCCAATGGGCAATGCGAGAGCCTCTATCAGTGGAAAGAGCAATGAGATCGGCTTTCACGCTTTTATTTTTTAAACCAATCAATTAAGCCAAAGAGAAAGCCCCGCGGCAATTTTTCTGTTGGATGAATAAAAATCCAAAGTCTTTGCAGAGCCTTGCCCACGAGTATCTTACGCGCAAGCGTAAAGACAACCCCGGTTTTGTAGGCCGCGAGCTGACCATGAAGGAGGCTCATGAGCTCTACCTGCAATCCCTGAAAGACATCACGGACTATCTCTGCGGAGCACCCAACCCCACCAAGGCCCCCGGCGGAGAGCCATATATTCTCAGCTCCCACCAGTGGATGTTCAAGTTCCCGAGCCGCTCAGGGGTGATAGATGAAATGGCAGAGCGCCTCAAGGATATTGACTCCGTGCAGTTTGCTGATTTTGAAGAGCTCATCAAGTACGTGGAAGCCCGTAAGGTTAAGTACTTCGGGGACACCTGCGTTTACGATTTCTGTCTGCGTTATGGATGGAACCACACTCCGCGCCTGACCCCGGAAAAGTATGTTTACATCCATTCCAGACCATACCAGGCGGCTAAGCATCTGCATCAGCTCGGGTACATCAAAAAACTTGAGCGCTGCCTCCCAATTGAAAATTACAGCGCTTTACTGGCTCCCGGAATGAACGCTGCGGATGTGGAACATCTGCTCTGCGTTGGCCACGACCAAATCCTGAAATTAAACAACTAATCAATCATAATCACAAAATGAAAAAATTTCTCCTACTAATGCTCGGAGTGCTCATTGCCCTTCCGGCATTCGCCCTTGACTTCACGTACGAGTACGAGGGCCAAACGCTAAAATACACAGTTATCAGCGATAATGACTACACCGTTAAAACTGCTGAGGGAACGTATAATGGTTCTAAGAATTGTCCCGGGAATGAAGTGGCCGGAGAACTTGTAATTCCCTCAACAGTAGTTTATAACAATAAAGAATATACCGTTACTGAAATTGGGACAGCGAGTTTTATTAAGTGTAGCGAATTAACATCAGTTATTATCCCGGAAACTGTAACCTCTATCGGAAGACTTGCTTTCTGGCGCTGTAGCGGCTTGACCTCCATCAATATT
>CAZNBD010000015.1:4125-36007 GCA_964571405.1 uncultured Bacteroides sp.
AGCGGCTTGACCTCCATCAATATTTCGGAAGGTGTAACCACTATCGGAAGCTATGCTTTTTCCAGCTGCAGCAGCTTGACCTCCATCAATATTCCGGAAGGTGTTACCTCTATCGGAAACTATACTTTTCAATACTGCACCGGCTTGACCTCCATCAACATCCCGGAAAGCGTGACCTCTATCGGAAACTCTGCTTTCTCCGGCTGCCGCGGCTTGACCTCCATAAATATTCCGGAAGGTGTAACCTCTATCGGAGACTACGCTTTCTCCAGCTGCAGCGGCTTGACCTCCATCAATATTCCGGAAGCTGTAACTTCTATTGGAAATTATAGCTTCAATAACTGTTCTTCGCTTAAAACAGTTTCTCTATGCAATGGGGATGTCAATATTGCCTCAAATGCGTTTAATAAATGTTCAAATATCTCTGATATTTATCTGAATTTCTTAATCCCGGATCAGTTTGAACAAAAACTTGACCTTATCAGCCAAACGGCTACACTTAATGTTCACCCGTCAAACTTCCCTGCTATTAATAATTCTGACTGGATTTATAAGAATCGCGTGGTCTATATTCCGTTGTTCTCTGAGGGCGGAATCAAGTATGAGTTAATTTCCACTGAAGAACTTTCCCTGAGAATCATTGGCTTCGAAGACGATGCGGAGACTGTCACTTTCAATGAGTCAGTTTATGATCTGCCCATTACTGAATTTGCTGTCAATATGAGTGATTACCCCGGTATCACACATATTATATATAATAGACCGGAAGTACCCGCCAATCTCTTCCGGGACATGACCGGTCTCAAAGTCCTTGAATTAGGCCAACAGGTTACAAGCATTGGTGATAACGCTTTCTCCGGTGTTAATTTTGATGTGGTAACCACCGCTGCTTCCGTGCCTCCCGTATTAGGCCTCAACGCTTTTGATATCAATGACCCCAAATTCCAGCTGTATTTCAGCGATGAACTTGCAGAAGCTTATAATGCGGATGAACAGTGGGGTCTGTACTTTGACCTGCTGTCTTCAGATGGAGGTTCTAACTCTGACGGATGGGCTTATGACATTCTGTCTGAAGTTTGGGATATTTCCAACTTAAAGGTACGCATCACAGGTATTCCTGCTGATATGAGTGATGAACTTGTAATTCCGGTCACAATAGATGTAAACGGGCACACTGCTCAGGTTACAGAAATCAATCTCAATTCTATCCCCGAGGGAAGCTCTTTCACCTCACTCCGCATTGAGGATTCTGGCCTGCCCTTGGCATTAGGAACAGACCTTTCAACTCTTGTCAGCAGCAGCCGGGTGTACATCGGACGTAACATTGAGCCGGCTTCAGACTTCAACATTGAGAAGCCCCTTTTCGGTTACAACCGCATAACAGAAGTTGAATTCGGCCATGAGGTCACAAAGATTCCTGCACGAATGTTTGAGGGGTCTCTCAGAATTCCGGCTATAGATTTGTCAGCCACTCAGGTGGACAGCATCGGTGACTGTGCCTTCAAAAAGATAACTCTCCTCAAAACACTGGTCCTCCCTTCTACACTTAAGTATATAGGTAAAGAAGCATTTGTCGGTGCCCGCTTTACGGGTGTTGAGATGCCTGAATCTCTTGAGGAGATTGACAATAGTGCCTTCTATACCTGTAATTACCTTGAGAGCATTGCTTTTAACTCTCCTATAAACCGCATTGGTAACGAAGCCTTTGCCTCCTGCAGCAAACTGAGAAATATTGCCTTTAATGACACTATTGGGCTTATAGATAACCGGGCTTTTGCCGATCTGACACTTGACTCACTGGACGTAAAAGCCGGAACCATAAAGGCCGATGCATTTTCAACAGTTAAGGTAAACGGAGAGGCTGCTGTTCGGATCTCTGCTCCCGTAATAGAACCCCAGGCCTTCAAAAACATGCAGGCTCTCAATGCAGTTTCTCTGATTCTGCATACCGGTTCAGATATCAGCGCAGACTTCCTCGATGGCTTGGATATGCCGGCAGCAAAAGGCTTTGACCTGACAGCAGGTGTAATTCAAGCCAACCCGTTCCCGGCCACCACCATCAATCCGGAAAACCTGACTCTCTTCCATATCAATGCTCCTGAGATTAAGAAATCTGTTTTTGAGAACCTTACACTTCCGGAGGGAGCGGACGTAGTTCTTGATATCGCCCAAATTAGAGAGCGAGCTTTCTACAAAATGAGCGCTCCTAACTTTACAAGATTTGAGATCAATACTGTAAATGTTCAACAGGAAGCCTTTTACATGGCTAACATCTCCTCTGAAGCCACGCTTTATATTAATGTGGAGAATAAAATTGGCATGAGTGCCTTTTCTTATATTAACTATAACGGCGCTCCTACCCCGCTACATATAACCGGAAATGAAATTGAGAGTCTCTCCTTCTCTAAGTTTAGTCCGGTATATGTAAGTGGTAAAAAGCTTATGAAAAGTGCGTTCATGGGTGTTTCCTCTTCATATTTTTATATTGATTGTGAAACCATTTACAATAATATCTTTGGCTCCAGTGCCAATTCATACAATACCTACCTTGAAACTATAGACCTCGGTGAGAATGTAAAAATTATAGAGACCCAAGCTTTCAGATATAATAAAAATCTCTCAACAGTTAATTTCAGGAACTGCAAACTTCAAAGAATTGGTACCTTTGCCTTTAGTAGTACAAAAATAACTTCCTTAGTCTTCCCCACAATTGAGGGAGCAACTCCGGAGTGTGTAATAGATAATGCGTTTAGTGATTCACCTATTTCTTATCTTGACTTAGGCAATACCGTAAAAGAAATTGGCTCCCAATATCTTCCTATTAACGTGGAGCATATTAATCTTGGTAGTGCAGAAATCGTACGTGGATTTACACATTATCCCGATTCTCTCTTCGTTCCGGCTTCTGTAAAAGAATTTGTTGTAAACGTCAATATAAATCTGCCCGGTTTGCACCATATTGTGTTTGAGGCTTCTGATGAACCTGTTACCATGACTCAGTTAGGTAACGATCTGGTATCTGCCGAGATTAACCGTGAAGTCATCACTACACAAAATTACACCGGTACTATTGAGCGTCTGGTTTATCCGGATACTGATGAGCGCAAATTCAATGCTTATATATGCGCGGCTGATTCCATTTACTTGGGTTCAGGTGTGGCCACAGCAAACTTCACCGCAGACTGCGCTCCGTCTTCCTTCAGCATGGCTGACGGCGTGGAGGGCATTGTGGTAGCCAACGGTGCCACACTCTCTCTGCCCATTGAAGACCTGCACATCCCCTCATCCATGACCCTGATGGCGGGCAACATCTCCCTTCCCACCAATTTCAAGTTGAACCTGGCCGACGGTGACCCTGCATCAGTTCTGGATATGAAGAACCTGATCATCACTCCGGCTGAGGGACGCTCTTCCGAGCTCTACTGCGGTCGTAACATTGCCCTGGAGGGTTATTCCCTTGGACGCCTCAACACCTGGAACAAGGCCATCTTCGGTGACAATGTCACTGCCATTGCCGAGCACTGCTTTGACGGTAGCACCGGCCTTGAGACTGCTGTTATCAGCCCCAATGTAACAACCATCGGCAACTCTGCTTTCAAGAACTGCAGCAGCCTGGGCACAATTGAGTTCTCAGAAAATCTTACCACCATCAACGCAGGTGCTTATGACGGTTGCACCGGCATTGACAAGATCA
The DNA here is from genome assembly GCA_964571405.1 of uncultured Bacteroides sp. Taxonomy (GTDB): domain Bacteria; phylum Bacteroidota; class Bacteroidia; order Bacteroidales; family Muribaculaceae; genus CAG-873. The sequence goes on from CAZNBD010000015.1 coordinate 7,820, forward strand.
TTGCCCGCGGCACTGTTCCTCCTGAAGGTGACTTTGCTTTCTCTGATGAAACTGCTGAATGTACTCCCCTGTATGTGCCGGAAGAGAGCGTAATGGATTATGCGGATTCAAACAACTTCATCTTCTTTGATCTGTTTGAAAACCTCCACACCCTGGCAGAGGCCAACGTAACAGATGAAATTGAAGCGAACCCGACCCAGGGCGACCAGAATTTCACCGCCGGAAGTACCCATCACTTCCCCTCTCTGTTTGAAATCATCTTCCACCTTTACAAGGGTCTCACCGGCCAGCACGCTCCCGCTGTAATGGCCGCCAGAGCAAAGGCACCGGCAGCCCCCTCTGTTGATGACCTCCTCTGGGTGTCAAGCGATACCCGAATTGCTTCTGTTGAGCATGACGGTACTGTCACATTCCACTCCGAGGACCCCGTCAGAATTACTGCCTACGCCACCGATGGCTCCGGAAAACATATCTCATTTGATATCAACGCCGATGTGGCCGGTGACATAAACCGTGACGGCAAATTTGACTATATTGACATCAATTATCTTATTAATGGCTTGTTGGATCCGGAGTCAAATCAGCTGCCTATAAAGGTTTCTGACTTCAACGGTGATGGTGTCATCAACTATGTTGATGTTAATTATGGTATTAACGAATTATTGAATCAATAAAATGAAATCATTTATAAAAGGAATAATAGCTGCAGTGGCCTTGTTTGTCTCCCTGCCCGCTGTGGCAAACGATCCGGATGACTACATGTACGTGAACCCGGATTTTGTGGAGCTCAACGATGAAGGTGTTGGCACTGTAACAGTGTGGCTCAAAACATATGTTGAGGAATACCTTACATTCGGTATGGACCTGTATCTCCCTGAGGGATTCACCATTGTCAAGAACAGCAGAGGTAAATACATCTTTACCTGGAACGATGATGATATTACCGGTTCTGTGGTATCTCATCAAATGAGTTATGCTGATAGAGACGGATTCATCAGGATAATTGCCACATCAATGAGCCAGGATTACATTCTCCCCGGTGACAACTGGCTCTTCAGCTTCCAGGTTCAGGCCCCTGAAGGCTTCAATTCACAGGCTGAGGCTGAAATCAAGAACATCGGTTTTGCCGAGGGTCTGAAAGAACAACACAATTTTGACGATGTAACCTTTACCATCGGCGTAAAGACCACCGGCGTTGAAAATATCAGCTGTGAAGGTGACGGTGAAGAGGTAATTTATAACCTCCAGGGCATACGCATGGAGCGTCCCCTGCGTCCTGGCATTTACATCATCAACGGTGTCAAGACTGCCGTAAGATAACAAAAATTTCTATTCCCTGATAAAAGGAGGGTGGGCCCGGAAACGGGTGGCACCCTCCTTTTTTTGGTTGTTTTGCTGATTTTTTTGGAATAGTGGAAATTTTTTTATAATTTTGTAGCGTCCAATAATAGGACGTTGCCAATCATACTGTTTTTACTTAACCTGTTTTTCTATCAATGAAGAGATTTAGAAACTGGCTCGTAGGTGCCCTGATGGGACTTACAGCCGTTGGCGCACACGCCGCCGCATTTGTCGGAGACCGTGAGGACTTCCGCGATGAGACGATTTACTTCGCCATGACAACACGTTTCTATGACGGTGACCCCACCAACAATGTCTGCGGCTGGGATCATCAGGACGTGCAGATCGCACACAAAGATCCGGACTGGCGCGGTGACTTCAAAGGTCTTATTGAACGCCTGGATTACATCAAGGCTCTGGGATTTACTGCTGTCTGGATTACTCCTATTGTTCAGAACTGCTCCGGAACTGACTTCCACGGTTACCACGCCATGGACTTCAGCAAGGTTGACCTCCGTTATGAATCACGCACCGCATGGGGCGCTCAGGAAGATGTGACTTTCCAGAGCCTCATTGATGCCGCTCACCAGAGAGGCATGAAGATTGTCCTTGATATTGTGCTCAACCACACCGGTAACTTCGGCGAGGCTCACTTTGCAGAGCTCTTTACACGCAGCCAGGATATCAGAAACCAGGCAAGCGTTAAACATTCCATTATTCCCAATGAGGAAAAACTTGGCGCTGATTATAATGACCTGGACGGTAACGCTCAGTATAACCGCCGTTTCCCTTACCTGAAGAATACCCTGGGTAAGAATCTCGATACTCACAATTACTGGCACCACATCTCCACCAACTGGAACTGGGACGAGCCCAACCGCTGGTGGGGCCAGATTGCAGGTGACTGCGTGGACCTCAACACTGAGAACAATGCCGTTGCTGATTATCTGGTGCAGTGTTACGGTGAATTCATCAAGATGGGTGTGGACGGTTTCCGTATTGACACCACAGGTCATATCTCACGCCTGACTTTCAACAAGGTGTTCATTCCCCAGCTCCACGCCATTGCTGATCAGTACAAGCACAAACGCAACGGTACTCCCTTCTTTATGTTCGGTGAGTGCTGCGCTCGTTTCAGTGATGTCACTTACCGTGACCAGCCCAACCTTTCAAGCTACTTCTACACCTGGAAATCTCCTGAGAATCTCCTTTCTCAGTGGAACGATGATCCCTCATGGTGGGACCAGCAGGTGCTCATGGAAGGCTGTGACCCCGTGGGCAACATGCTCCTCTGCAACCAGGAACCCAGCGTAAAGCGCGAGAGCAACAATGCTTTCATGGTGGGCGGCCAGTGGCACCAGCCTGATTACTCTGATTACTCCGGCTTCTCAATCATTGACTTCCCCATGCATTATAACTTCAATAATGCAGGCGCAGCTGTCAATATTGCCAAGAGCGGTGACAAGTATTACAATGACGCCACTTACAATGTGGTATATGTGGATTCTCATGACTACTGCCCCGGCCCCAACGACGGCACCCGCTTCAACGGCGGCACACAGCAGTGGGCTGAGAACCTCTCCCTGATGTTCAGCTTCCGCGGTATTCCCTGTATCTATTACGGAAGTGAGGTTGAATTCCAGAAGGGCTGCAAGGTGGACGCCGGCGGCACTGACATGCCCGTTTCTCAGAGCGGACGCGCTTACTTCGGCCATTATCTTGAAGGTTCTGTGACTGCTTCTGACTTCGGTTCTTACACCGCTTCAGGAAATGTTGCTTCAACCCTGAACGCAGACCTTGCACAGCACATTATCCGCCTGAACCAGATCCGCGCTGCCGTTCCTGCTCTCCGTAAGGGTCAGTACACTTTTGACGGATGCTCCGCCAACGGCGGCTGGGCTTTCAAGCGCGCTTACAAGAACAGCTACGCTCTGGTGGCCATTAACGGTGGCGCCACTTTCTCAAACGTTCCCGCAGGTACATATACAGATATCGTAACCGGACAGACTTACCAGGGCGGCGGCTCAATCACTGTTTCCGCTCCCGCCACAAAGGGTCAGCTCCGCGTTCTTGTTAAAGACTGGACCGGAGGCAAGGTGGGTCAGGACGGTAAGTTCATTTACACCACCAACCCGGTTGCTCACGGCGGTTCTGTTTCATTCACAGACCCGGGTGCCACTCGCTTCTATACCGCTGCCGACGCTCGTGACGGCGCAAAGGTTGAGCTTTCTCCTGCCGGCGGCAGCTTCAAGACTGAAACTCTCACCGTTACTGCTTCTCTGAATGACCAGGCTGTTTCCGGATGGTACAAGATCGGTAACGGCTCTCAGGTCAACCTCACTCCCGGCCAGGACAAGACCTTCACCATCGGTGCTGATCTCTCTTACGGCCAGACTGTAACTGTTTCTTGGAGCGCAACTGATGACTCCGGCGCTACAACCACCGGCTCTGCCACTTATAAGAAGGTTGACCCCGCTGCCACCATCACCGTTTATGTCAAGTGTGCAACTTCCTTCAAGATGTACTCATGGTGCCAGAACAGCAGCGGTGCAAATGTTCAGCCCAACGGCGCATGGCCCGGCTCTACTCTGACAAACTCCAAGGAGATTGACGGCTCTACATTCTATTATTATACCTTTGATGATACTGAGTCAGTAAACGTTATTTTCAATAACGGTTCTGCCCAGACCGGAGATATCACCGGTATCACTGAAGATACTTACTTTGAGTATGACGGCGGCTCCAACGCCACCAAGCTTGAAGGTATCAATGACAATCCCGATCCCCGCGTATCCTTCTCACCCAACGGCGGTACTTTCTATGAAACCGTTGAAATCACCATCCGTCCCAACTCTGCCGCCACTTCCGCATGGTACAAGATTGGTAACGGACAGCAGGTGAACCTCAACGGCGCCACAACCATCACCCTGGGTGCCGATATGGCCATCGGTGACAGTCAGACAATTTCCTGGAGCGCTACCGGCACCGCCGGAACACGCACCGGTGCCGTGACATTCACCAAGATTGCCAAGCCTGAAGGTGTTACTGTTTACTTTGACAATACCAACACCTCATGGAGCACTGTAAATATCTACTTCTGGGGTGCAGGAAGTTGTGACTGGCCGGGCACCGCAATGGAAAACCTCGGTCAGAATATCTTCCGTTACACCATTCCCACCGGCTGCACCGGCATGATTTTCAACGGCGGCGGCAACGGTGGCCTCCAGACTCAGGATATTACTGCAAATGACATCAAGCACAATCACCTGTACCGCGCAATCCCCGGCGGAGACGGTCCCTGCTCTTGGGAGGATATGGGTGAATATGTTTCAGGTGTCGAGGACGTTGAACTGCCTCAGGACATTGAGCCCGAGTACTTCAACCTCCAGGGCATGCCCGTGACAAATCCCGCCGGCGGCATCTTCATTGAACGCCGCGGAAATGTAGTCCGCAAGGTAATCTTCAGATAAAAAGATAGCCACTGAAGACTCTTTTAAGGGAACCTTCCTTAAAAGAATCCGACATCCCGATATAAAAACTTCCGTCCGCACCAAACCCGGACGGAAGTTTTTTTGTAACTTTGTGCATGGAAATGAAGGAGCTTATGCCGCTTTTTGATATGCCGGGGCCTATTGTTATGGCGGGTCCGTGCAGTGCGGAGTCTGCCGCCCAGACTCTGGAGTCTGCACGTCTGCTCGCGGCCAGAGGAATAAAAATCTTCCGCGCGGGGGTGTGGAAGCCCCGCACCCATCCCGGTGGCTTTGAGGGCATGGGTGAGCAGGCTCTGGAATGGCTTCAACAAGTTAAGGCTTCTACGGGCATGTTGACGGCTACAGAAGTGGCCACTCCGGCTCATCTGCGCATGGCCGTGGATGCAGGGATTGACGGGGTATGGATTGGAGCACGCACAAGTGCAAATCCTTTTGCTGTTCAGGAGCTTGCTGATGCCCTTTCAGAGCTTTCTCCCGAGCGTAGAGACAATCTTACCGTGTTGGTCAAGAATCCTGTCAGTCCTGATCTGGAGCTCTGGATTGGCGCATTGCAGCGGATATATGATTCCGGTGTGAGAAGGCTCGGGGCCGTCCACCGCGGCTTCAGCATGTACGGTGAAAATATGTACCGCAATGCTCCGCTTTGGCGCATCCCATTTGAACTGCGCCGCCGTATTCCCCGGCTCCCCATTCTGTGTGATCCGAGCCACATTGCCGGACAGAGAGCCCTGGTGGAGTCTGTTGCCCGACAGGCCATGGAAATGTCATATGACGGCCTGATAATTGAGAGTCACTGTGATCCTGACTCTGCCATCACGGACAGTGCGCAGCAGTTGACCCCTGCTGCCCTGGCAGAACTTCTGCCCTGTCTGGGAATTGAAAAGCATTCCCACAGCGGGGATGAGCTTTCAGCCCTCCGCACTGAGATTGACACCCTTGATGCCGAACTTCTTGACGTGCTGGCACGCCGCATGAGCGTGGCCCGCAAGATTGGTGCACTCAAACGCAGTAAAGGCATTGCCGTGGTTCAGCCGGACAGATACAGCCGCCTGGTGAAAGAGCTCACGGCCAAGGCGCAGGAGCGAGGGCTTGATCCTGAATTCATCAGGGGTATTCTGGCGGCTATTCATGAGGAGAGCGTGAGGAACCAGCTCTGAAAGGCCGTTCCCTGATATTGCTTATATGCCCCGGGGGCAATTTTTCAGCCCGTTGTACGTTAGGATTATATGATGAAATTTCACGTACTCCTCCTTATACTTCTTTTTCTGGCTGCCCCCGCCCTCAGCGCTGCCAATGTGCGCATAAGCGGTGTAATTACAGACCAGGACAATGAACCGCTTGAGTTTGTCACCGTGCGCATAGACGGCACAGCCATCGGCACCACCTCCGGCCTGGACGGTACCTTTACGCTCACCACAGCGGAAGCGGATACCATCCGTGTCCTCTTTACCTGCATAGGTTTTGAGGAGGTGAAACGCCGCCTTATTGAGCCCCGAGGAGACGTACGCGTCAATGTCAAGATGACACCTGCCAATTATGTCCTGGGCGCCGTGGAAGTTACAGACTTCCAGCGGCAGTTAGGCACGGTTCAGCGTCTTGACGCCTCTGATGTGCGTCTGTCACCGGATGTTTCAGGCGGTTCCGTGGAGAGTCTTCTCACCACAATGGCCGGAGTAAATTCAAATAATGAAATGAGCAGCCAGTACAGTGTGCGCGGAGGCTCATATGATGAAAACAGCGTTTACATCAACGGTATAGAGGTTTACCGCCCGCAGCTGGTATCCTCCGGCCAGCAGGAAGGCCTCAGTATTGTCAATCCGGACATGGTGGGAGCCATCGGCTTCTCCACCGGCGGATTCTCAGCGGAGTATGGAGACAAGATGAGCAGCGTGCTGGATATTGCGTACCGCGAGCCCGAAGCTTTTGAAGGTACCGCCAGCGCTTCACTCATGGGAGGCTCGCTGGCCATCGGGACAAGCAGCGGCCGCTTCAATCAGCTGCACGGCATCAGGTATAAACAGAACTCCTCACTGTTAGGGTCTCTTGATGACAAGGGCGATTACCATCCGCGCTTCTTTGATTATCAGACAAGCATGAATCTCAAGATAACGGACCGCTGGAAAGTCTCACTCCTTGGAAACATAGCCCTGAATAATTATAAGTTCATTCCCCACAACCGCACCACCAAGTTTGGAACAAGCACGGATGCCAAGGAATTCACCGTATATTTTGACGGACAGGAGAAAGACCGCTTTGAAACATACTTCGGAGCCGTCTCAATCAATTATGCTCATAACAAAAGCAATGACTTTACTCTCCTTGCATCCGGGTATCTAACCAACGAGTATGTCTCATACGATATCTCAGGAGAATACTGGCTGGACCAGGCCGGCACAGGGCCGTCAACGGACCAGGACGCCATTGGAGGCGAACTGGGAGTGGGACGTTACCATGAACATGCGCGTAACCGTCTGAAAGCCTCTGTGCTCGCACTTGGACTGAGAGGAAATACAGGAATAGCACGTCACAATATCAGTTACGGCCTCACTTTCCAGCATGAGAATATTCATGACCGTGCCCGTGAATGGGAACTCCGGGACTCCGCCGGGTACTCCCTGCCCTTTGACCCTGACAATGTAAAGGTAATATACAACCTGTCCGCCCGGCACGACATCTCATCTTCCCGCCTCGCCTTCTTTGCCCAGGATACATATAAATTTGACACCTCGGCAGGATACCTGAGCGTTAACGGCGGCATCCGCTTCTCATACTGGGACTATAACAAGGAATTCCTCGTCAGCCCCAGAATTAATGTGGGCTTCGTGCCGGCCAAGGCACCGCGCCTTGCACTGCGTTTTGCCACAGGTCTCTACTACCAGAGCCCCTTCTATAAGGAATATCGCCGCCCGGTGCTCACCCCGGACGGGAACACCACCATAGAACTCAATCCTGACATACGCTCCCAACGTTCACTCCAGTTCATCTTAGGGGGTGACTATACCTTCCGGGCCATGGACAGACCGTTCAAACTCTCTGCAGAGGCGTATTACAAAGCCCTCGGAAACCTCATCCCTTACGAGATTGAAAACCTCAAGCTGGTATATGCCGGCCAGAATCTCACAAACGGATATGCAATGGGGCTGGACTGCAAGATCTTCGGGCAGTTTGTACCCGGGTCTGATTCCTGGCTCAGCTTCTCGCTGATGAAAACTCAGGAAACACTCAACGGCGTCAAAGTTCCCCGCCCCACAGACCAGCGTTACAGCATCGGACTTTTCTTCACGGACTTTTTCCCCAAGTTCCCCAAACTCAAGTTTAATCTCCGCGGCATTCTCTCAGACGGACTTCCCATGACGGCACCCCGCGGCTCAAGAGATAAAGGCTACTTCCGCGCTCCCGCATATAAGCGCGTGGATATCGGACTGGCATATGCCCTGCTTTCAGCACCTGAAGCCGGCACAAGACACTCCGGCTGGGCAAGACCATTCAAAAGCATATGGCTCGGAGTGGACGTATTCAACCTCCTGGATATAGCCAACGTCAGCTCCTATTACTGGGTCACAGACGTAAACGACATCCAGTACGCCGTCCCCAACTACCTCACCCGCCGCCAGTTCAACGTCCGCCTCACAGTAGACTTCTGAACCAAAGGACAATAATAGAGTTGGCTACAATAACTCTTTAATTTTAATTATGTCGCTCTCTGTAATGTTGGCCAATTCTAATACATCCTTTTCCTGAAAGCCTTTTGAAAGAAGTCTTTTGGCAAAAATAACCTTTTCCCTAAGTATAATATCGGCATTATCATTCTTTTTCTGCCGAGTTACTGAATGTTTTAACTTCCCAATGACAAAATTGAATTCAAGGGATGACTGTGTTTCGGTTGTTTCAAGATCAGGCATTATGATATCTGCCAAAATATCTCCAATACGAGCCATTCCTTTCTTCTTTTCTTCCTGAGAAGTTAAATCATGAATATCCCGTAAATTGCGCTTCAGTTCTCTTACTTCAGCGAAGGTATTTACAATCGCCAACGTGGTTTGTGTAGCAACCGGACTTTTCAAAATTGTCGCCAACATGTATAATCCCTTTTCTGTAAATGCCTTAGGAAGATACTTGGGATAATGTCCTTTCCCGGTGGAAGGTTCTAAGGTCAAAATTTTTGACCTTAGAACCTTCCATTCCTCTTTTGTAAGTTCGTAAACAAATCCGGCGGGAAATTTATCGGGATTGTTTTTAACTGCTTGATTTATTGCTTTAGTTTCCACACCGTAAAGTTTAGCAACATCAGAGGCTAAAATTACATCCTGACCTCTTAATGATACCAAGGTGTTTTTTACTTGTTCAACTTTTATTATTTCTGTCATTTTATATTATTATCAGAAAAATTATATTTCCGTGTTACGATATATAAGATTATTATCTTGGGGCAAAGATAATTATTTTTTTTGAAGTTGAAGTTTGGATGTTATTCAAATCGCAGCTCATATGGGATGGCGGGGGATGAGGTGTTGGCTTCAATAACATTTATTAAGGTTTATTTAAGGAAATTTATTTGGTGGGTTGGTTTTTTATGTATACTTTTGCATTGTTCAAACGGAAAGTTAATTTTCCGCTGGAAAGATAACGTTTTGTTAGACTCACAATATACTTGAATTTTGGTTATGAGGGAGGTGCGTTGCTGTGAAGTAGCGCACTTTCATTTTTTATTTCCGGAATTTATTTCGCTGGTGGAGAGGTTGTTGCCTTTTATCTGCTTTCCTGCGAGGGGGCAAGGGGTTCCATGTGGATGTTGATTATGGAGTTGGAACCAAAGTGCTGTCTGATTTTGTTTTCAGCCTGCGTGGCTTTTTCATGAGCTTCTGTGAGGGTTATGTTTCCGTCCATTTTGGCATGGAGGTCTACTGCAATTCCGTTTCCTATCCTGCGTGTACGCAGATTATGTACCTTACTTATTCCGGGGACGCTCAGAACTGTGTTAATTATCTCATTTTCCTCTTCTTCCGGCAGCGAGGCTTCAAGGAGTTCGCTCATGCAGGGTTTGACTATGTCATATCCGCTCTTTATTATCAGTATGCTGACTATGATGGCCGCCACCGGGTCCAGTATGCGCCAGCGCTCTCCCAAAAACATTGCGCCGGCTATGCCTATCAATGTTCCTAAAGAGGAGACTGCATCGCTGCGATGGTGCCATGCATTGGCTATTACGGCCTGTGAGTTTACCCTTTTACCCACCCGGGCAGTGTAACGGTATAACCATTCCTTGGACAGGATGGATATTACGGCCACCACCAGGGCGAGCATGGTGGGACGCTCCAGGACAGCACCTTTGATGCTATGCACCACGTCTGTGATACCGTTGATCATCAGTCCTACTCCGGCTCCTATCAGTAAGACTCCTATAATCATTGTGGCCAGGGTTTCATACTTACCATGGCCGTACTCATGCCCCCTGTCCTTTGGTTTGCCTGCTATCTTTACAAAAATCAGTACAATGATATCCGACAGGAAATCACTCACGGAATGTACCGCATCCGCCACCATTGCCGAGCTGCGGCCCAACACTCCGGCAATAAATTTCAGCAATATCAGAACTGCATTTACTGCAGAGCCTTTCAGGGTGACTGAAAATATTTCTTTTTCCCGTTTATCCTTCATCTGTTGGTAAATCGGGATTAAGGCCGCGGAACACTATATTGGCTTTTGCGGGTCCGAGAAGTGCAGTGAGGTCCTCAAGAGAGGCCTGGCGCACCCGTTTTACACTCTTGAAGTGAGAGAGAAGGGTTTCTGTTGTCTTGGGGCCTATTCCTTTAATTGAGTCCAGTTCACTGCTGATGGCGTTCTTGCTGCGGCGGTTACGATGATGTGTGATACCGAAGCGGTGGGCCTCATCGCGCAGGTGCTGTACCACCCTCAGGGTTTCTGAGTTTTTATCAATATAAAGGGGTATGCTGTCACCGGGGAAATAAATTTCTTCCAGGCGTTTGGCAATACCCACCACAGCAATCTTTCCGTGCAACCCGATGTTTTCCAGTGCCTCCACAGCCGCGCTGAGCTGCCCTTTACCACCGTCCACCACAATAAGCTGCGGCAGCTCCTCACCTTCCTGCATCAGGCGTGTGTACCGCCGTGTGAGAACCTCTTTCATGGATGCAAAATCATCCGGGCCTTCCACGGTCTTGATATTGAAATGGCGGTAATCTTTCTTACTGGGTTTACCGTCCCGGAAAACCACGCAGCTGGCCACCGGGTTTGTTCCCTGGATGTTTGAATTATCAAAGCACTCAATGTGGCGTGGAAGTTCAGACAGGCGGAAATCTGCCTTGATGCGTTCCAGCAGTTTTTCAGTGCGGGCTTCCGGGTTATGGCGCTCCATGTGCTTGAGATCATCAAGGCGGTGCTGCCGTGCGTTTCTCTCACTGACTTCCAGGAGTTTGGCCTTATCACCGCGGCGTGGAATGGTGAATGTAATGTCCGGCATTTCCACCTCAGGGAGTTCTGCCGAAATCACATTATCAAATTTGACGTCAAGTGTACGTCTTATTTCCTCCATGGCGTACGCCAGCAGGGCCGGGCGAGACTCTTCAAGGCTGCGGCGGTATCGGAGGGTGACACTGCGTACCACCGCTCCATGGCGCACATGCATGTAATTGACATACACGTCCTTGCTTCCGTCATCATCAAACCCGAACACATCAACATCCTCAATGGTCTGGGATACGATAACGCTCTTGGAGCGGTAATTCTCCAGCAGGCGGTATTTTTCCTTGAGCTCCTGAGCTTCCTCAAAGCGCAGTTCAGCGGACAGGGCCTCCATTTCTTTCTTCAGATAAGAGAGCAGTTCACCGGTCTCACCGCGGAGAATCTGGCGTATGCGTTCTATATATCCACCGTAAGTGACTGAATCGATTGCTCCTGTGCAGCACCCCTTACATTTCTTGATGTGATACTGGAGGCAGAGGTGACCCTTCCCTTTGGCAATATAGTCCTTGGTGATGGGGAGACGGCAAGTTCGGATGGGGTACAGCTGTCCTATAAGTTCAAGAACAGTACGGGCCACCCCGGTATTTGTGTACGGGCCGTAATATCTGGTGCCGTCCTTTATGTGCTGGCGGGTGAGGAATACACGGGGATACAGCTCGTTTGTAACGGCAATCCACGGATAACTCTTGTCATCCTTAAGCAGAACGTTGTACCGGGGCTGGTACTCCTTGATCATAGAGTTCTCAAGGTTGAGTGCGTCCTGCTCCGTGGGCACCACTATATATTTCATGTCCACAATATTACGCACCAGCAGAGCAGTGCGGATATTGTCATGGGTGCGATTGAAGTAAGAGCTTACGCGGCGCTTCAGGTTCTTGGCCTTACCCACGTATATAACCGTTCCGGAGGCGTCAAAGTACATGTACACACCCGGTGTATCCGGCAGAACGGCAATTTTCTCCAGGAGCTCCGCGCTCTTAGTTTTACGTGCGCTCGCCATAATCAAAGAGAGAGCGGTCTACGCCGGGCATCATATCGGAATCAAAACCGAGATGCCTGAAAGCGAGGGATGTAACCTCACGTCCGCGTGGAGTTCGTTTTATAAAACCTTCCTGAATGAGATACGGCTCATATACCTCTTCAATTGTGCCGGCATCTTCACCGAGGGCTGTGGCGATGGTGCTGAGGCCGACGGGTCCGCCGTGGAACTTACGTATTATGGTGGATAGAAGTTTGTTATCTATCTCATCCAGACCATACCTGTCAATATTGAGAGCCTCCAGGGCGTAACGGGCAATGTCAAGGTCAATTACACCGCTTCCCTTGACCTGAGCAAAGTCACGGACACGGCGGAGAAGTGCGTTTGAGATTCGGGGAGTACCGCGGCTGCGGAGTGCAATTTCCATGGCAGCCTCACGTGTAATCTCCACATTGAGCAGTGCGGCACTGCGGCGGACAATACGCTCCAGCACCTCATGATTGTAATACTCAAGATGACATTTGATACCGAAGCGTGCACGGAGAGGTGAGGTGAGCAATCCGCTGCGGGTGGTGGCACCAACGAGAGTGAACGGACTGAGGCTGAGCTGCACACTGCGTGCTCCGGGTCCTTTATCTATCATGATGTCAATGCGGTAATCCTCCATGGCAGAGTACAGGTATTCCTCCACCACAGGACTGAGGCGGTGTATTTCATCAATAAAGAGGACATCATTCTCCTCCAGGGATGTCAGGATACCGGCCAGGTCTCCGGGTTTGTCAAGCACCGGACCGGATGTTATTTTCATACCTACACCCAACTCATTGGCCACAATACCGGCCAAAGTGGTCTTCCCCAGTCCCGGAGGTCCGAAAAGCAGGATATGGTCCAGTGCCTCACGGCGCATACGCGCGGCGGCCACAAATACCCGCAGGTTTTCAATAATCTTTTCCTGTCCGTGGAAACTCTCAAACTGCCCCGGGCGCAGGGCCTTTTCAAGCTCTGCGTCAGACCCGCGGGGAGCACCGCTGCCACGTATGTCAAAATTTTCACTCATAGTTCTTTATTCTCCATCAGGAGCAGAATTTTTTCATAAACAGCCTCCGGACTTATAGCCCGCATACAGCGGAAATCCCCATATGTGCAGGGCTTGTTGCCGAAAATTGAGCAGGGACGGCATGACATCTCGGCCTGGAGTTGATTCCGTGGACTTTGCTTCCAGGCGGAGAATCCGGCCCGGGGGTCGGTAGCGCCCCATATGCTCAGTGTGGGCACTCCGGCGAGGGCACCCAGATGCATATTGGCACTGTCCATACTCACCAGACAGTCAAGATGATTGAGCAGGGCCAGCTCAGCCTTGAAACCGTATCGTTTTCCGGCCAGGCTCTGTGTGCGTGGAAGTTCTGCGGCCCAGCCATCCAATATTTTCTGTTCCTGAGCGCCGCCTCCGAACAAAAATACGTCTACGTCATCCTTTTTCACCAGCAGTTCAATGAGCTTACGCATCAGCTCCGGCGGGTAAACCTTTCCGGCATGAGCTGCAAAGGGGGCAATTCCAATCCACTTACGTCCAACCGGTTTTGGGCCGGTAATTGCTTTAAAGTCCGTTACGTCAGCCTTTCCTCTTCCGCCGTAAAAATCCGTGAAACTCAATGGGAAATCATTTCCGGTGAGTTTTTCAAGGACTTCACTGTAACGGCGGAACTGGCCCGTGAGTGCCCGGGAACTCTTTCCGTTCACCAGGTTCTTACGGCCTTTTCTATCCTTATAAAGAGAAACGCACGGGACACCGTGAAGCCGCATTACAAGCCCAATAATCCTGCTGCGGAGCACACTGTGCATATCCGCGTAAGCATCCGGATGAAAGCGCCTGAAAAGGGTCTGTCCCAGGCGTATATTCCCGGTCAGGCCCTTGAACTGTTTCTCCTTGGGGTCTACGCCCACCACCTCAAGATTGGAAGGTTTATTGACCCACATACCGCACATGAAAGGCCGTGTGACCATGATGACGCGCACTTCAGGATGTGCCTGACAGAAACTGTACAGCACAGGAATTGTCATGGCCACGTCTCCCAGGGCGGAGAATCTCAGGGCCAGTATGGTCTTGATGGGCTTTCTATCTCTCAATCGTTAAAAAATCCTGCGGTATATTATTTGGCTCCGTAAAGAACGGGGTTGGTGTCAGTATCGTTGTACATCTTCATCTGGCGGTACACCTTCATGTACTTACGTCCGGCCGCAATATCCTCCAGGAGAGTATTGATGGCCGCAATGAGATCCTGACGCTGCTCCTTGAGGACGTCCAGCTTGGCCTGACAGCGGGCGCGGTGTTCCGAGCTTGCGTCAGTACGCTTGGCCTCAATCTCCATGTGGTAAATTTTGAGGGCAAGAATACTGAGGCGGTCCAGGGCCCATGCCGGGCTCTCGGTATTTATGGTGGCATCCGGAGATATCTTTACATCAGAGTACTTGTTCCGGAAATATGTATCAAGTTCCTCCACCATATCCGTGCGTTCCTGATTTGAAGCGTCAATGCGGCGCTTCAGGGCCAGGGCAGCCACGGGGTCAATCTCCGGGTCTCGGATTATATCTTCCAGGTGCCACTGCACGGCGTCAATCCGGTTTTTGGCATAGAGGATATTCTCAATTGTTCCTTCTGCGTAAGGCTGACGGCTGGGTGCATCCACATCATCATCCAGATGATAATCTGACACACTCTGCTCAAATATGCGGTAACACTTATCTGCAAAATCCATATTCAGTTCGGTTTTAATAAGTTCATGTCAATAACCTGTAAACCCGGCAGCTTACAGGATAACTCGGCGGGTGTGGTCTGCGCTGTTAACCAGATAGAGACCGGAGCTGAGAGAATATGTGTAAACACCTCCATGGAGAGTGCCGATGAATACCTCACGGCCGTCTATGCTGTAAACGGCAATCTCAACAGACTGTCCTTCCTCCACAGTGATGATCAGCTCACCGTTCAGAGCGTAAGCATCCCACAGATGACGTTCAGCGCAGGGGTCACTCACACCGCTGGTGTAATCCGTCATTTCAATATCATCCAGATTGAGACGGCTGCCGGTCTGCTGCTGGAGGCGCACACGTGCGGGACGTCCGCAGCCAACATGTACGGTGTACTGCTGCCATGAACCGCTGGAGACAGTGGCTGTACCTGCGCTGATATAAGTCTCACCGCCGTCAGTACTGTACTGTACGGCAATCTCAGGATTGCTTTCAGAACCCCAGTACTTGGCCCAGAATGATACAGTTCCAATTCCGCGGGGACGGTCAGTTGTCATGGATATTGAAGATGTGCTTGTCTTTCCAAACCGTACACTCTGGTTACTTTCATGTCCGGCATCAGAAGTGTAAAGACCCACATTGTTAAACTCCCATCCGGCAGCAGTACCCTGGTAAGGAGCACTGTGGGGGCCGTAAGAGCCGAATCCATGTGCATCAGCTTCAAAGTCCTCATGGAAAGTGGGAACGGAGCTGCAGGTGCCGTGGATGTCAATTTCCTCGCTGGTATATGTGCCTGCAGTGGCGGTGAGGGAGCCGGTAAATGTTCCGGCTGTCTGTGAATACATGCGCAGATATACACGTCCCTCGTCAGGGCTGACTGTCAGACTTCTTACCCAGTCTGAATGGTCTGTACTGAGTTCAAAGGGAGCGGTTACGTTCACTGTCACATCCCCTTCGATATTATCAGTCTCCATGAGGAGCTCAGCAGTTGCGGACGCTTCACCGGGAGCGGCGCTGAATTCCAGTTCTCCGTCAAAGAGGAATTCAATGTGGGGAACGGGCTCACCGGTGGTTACCGTCACCTCACGGCTCTGCAGGGTGTTGGACTGCAGCATGTAAGTATAAGTGGTTGAAGATTCAAGATCAGTAACAGTGTAATGTCCTGTCTGAGCGTTCACCTGGCGGGGATAGCCTTCCAGGAGACCTGCTGCATCCTTGACCGTAAGAGTGTACATTCCGTTCTGATCATCACCAACATAAGTCCAGTTTACCTGGAAGCTGCGGTCAGTGACATATGAAGTGGGAGAAACGGGTAATCCGGCCACACATTCTCCCGTGAGATTCACGGTGCGCTGTTCGGTTCCCATGGAAAGTATCAGTGTTCCTGCATGGTTGCCGATTGCTGAAGGATTATATGTTACGGTGAGTGGAGTACCGGCGGCTGCATTGGTGAGGCCCGGAGCCAGGGAGTTTGATGAAGCGGTGAAACCTGTGCCCTGGATGCTTACACTTACGGGCTCTGTGGCATTTATGGTGCGTACTGTAACGGTGCGGCTCACAGCGTGTCCGCCAGCTGTTGCGCCAAAGTCCACTGTGGTACCGTTGACGGGCAGAACCATTTCAGCCACAGTAGTACCGGTGCTGGTCCACTGGAGTGTTGTCTTGTCTCCCCAGATAAATTCAACCAGCTCGGGGTGGTCAATGTAAGGGTTACGGTTATGCTGACGCCCGTAGACCACCTCGTTGCGGGCTATTTCTTTTTCAGAGACGGGATCCTGACGGTGCCATTTGAGCAGGACATTGAGAGCCCAGGTCTTGAAAACAGGGTAACTGTTGCCGGCGAGCATATCGCTGCTCCAGCCTGAAACCCTGCTGTTGTAAGCCGTTACCATATAGAAATATGAACGGGCAAAATCACCCTTGTATTCATCATCCGGCTCAAAAACCTTTCCGGAATATCCGGGTGAGGTGCATGAGCCCAGACGTCCCAGTGCCTGAACGCCGTTATGAGAGGCCAGATAAGTGCCACCGGCACATTCTCCGTAAGGATAATTGCTGCGCTGACCGTTCACCTTGCCGTCAGTTGGATAAACATGGAAGGCGTCTGAATTCATGGGAGAGCTGTTGTTGAACCAGCTCTTGGGGAAAGAATGCTCGCGGTTATAGCAGTCACCCACGTTCTGATAGTTACCGCATGTGCTGGAGGCATTCCAGTGCTTGGTGGAATACATATCCCAGATTGTGCCGTCAGGGTAAACGTCAGAAGTTTTGTACAGAGACAGCAAGCCGTCATAACTAACTGTGGTATGGGGTCCTACAATTCCTGCAAGGGCAGTGAGGAGCTGCTGGCCGTTCTTATTCTCGGCAGCATTGTAATATCCGGACGGCGCCTCAGCCCTGAGGGTGTTCATGGCCGCAATGAGGCCGCCTATCAGTAAGATGTATCGTATATTCATCGGATTGAGTAACGAGTAAATATGCTGGTTTATAGAAAAAGTATGCTAAGTTACTACATATTTTGTCAATTGGCAAAAAAATATTCGTAACTTTGCATCATAATGGGTAGACTGATGGCCATAGATTACGGAAAAAAACGTTGCGGAATAGCCGTGACAGACCCTCTCCGTATCGTAGCAAACCCTTTGGCAACAGTGGAGACGGCCCGGTTGATTGATTTTGTCCGTGACTACGTGCGCCGGGAGGAGGTTGATGCCATCATAGTGGGTGAACCTCTGGACATGCACGGGAATCCATCGGAGAGCCAGCGATTTATGCGCCCGGGGATAGGCCGTCTGCGTCAGGCTCTGCCTGATATGGTCATTGAGCTGTTTGATGAACGCTTCACCTCAGTGCTGGCCCACAGAGCAATGCTGGACGGCGGCCTGCGCAGAATGGACAGGCGGGATAAAGCCCTGGTTGACCGCATCAGCGCTTCCATTATTCTGAACGATTATCTTGCCGCATCTGCGGATTCTTTTAATACTGACACTTCATTATGAAACTACCTGTATATCTTTACGGCCACCCCGTACTCCGCGCCGCCAATTCTACTGTTGAAAAAGATTATGAAGGCCTGTCCAAACTCATAGAAGACATGTACGCAGCCATGTACACCAGCGAGGGCGTAGGGCTGGCAGCACCGCAGATCGGGCGAAACATTCGTCTTGTGGTTATTGATGCAGACCCTGTGGCCGAGTCATTCCCGGAGTGTGCCGGCAGGAAACTCACCCTTATAAATCCCAAGATTACTGTTCTTGACGGTGAAACCATCAAGAGACCTGAAGGCTGTCTGTCTCTGCCCGGTATAAGTGAGGATGTTCCCAGAGTGGAACACATTCTCCTTGAATGGGAAGATGAAAACTTTGAACATCATTCAGAGGAAATTTCAGGATTCCTGGCGCGCATAGTACAGCATGAGTGTGACCACCTGGAAGGAAAACTGTACATAGACCATATTTCCGCCATCCGCAAACAGCTCATCCGGGGAAAACTCAACAACATAGTCACCGGCAAGACCGCCGTAGACTATCCGGCCAAATACGCCCCCTCCGCCCGCCGCCGCTGACCTCTTTGCGTTGATTCACGTTTGAAATAATAAATCACATAACAGTATATGAAAAAAACTTTACTTCTTGCTGCAGGAGCTGCGTTGCTTCTCCATGGCTCTGCCCTGGCCCGTCAGCTTACTCCGGAGCAGGCTCTGGAGGCTGCCGGATACGCCCGTAGTGCCGCCGGTCTTGCCGCCCCCGCTGCCCAGCGGCTTATTTACACTGCTTCTGAATCAGACGGTCTGAACACTCTGTACATTTTTTCAGGGAACCCGGGCGGCTTCATGATTCTGGCGGCCGATGACTGCTGTACTCCCCTGCTGGCTTACAGTGACTCCGCTTCTTTTGACCCGGAAAACATGCCGGAAAATCTCCGTGCATGGCTTGACGGTTACTCCGCACAGATTGCCCGCGCAGCCGCTACTGGTGGCTCTGTAATCTCAGCTCCCGCTGATCCCTCTCTGACAGATATTGCGCCCATTACCAAAACTCTCTGGAACCAGGACGCTCCTTATAACGACCAGTCACCCCGCGTGAATGGCCGCGCCACTTACACCGGATGTGTTGCCACAGCCGTAGCACAGGTGATGAAGACTTACAACTGGCCTGAACACGGCACCGGCACACACCGCTATAGCTGGAACAATACTCTCCTCTCATTTAACTACGAGAATACTACCTTTGAGTGGGACCAGATGCTGGATTCTTACAGCGGTGAGGCCACTGAGGCTCAGAAAAATGCCGTGGCCACTCTGATGTACGGTATCGGCGTGAGCTGTGAAATGAACTTCGGCACCGGCGGTTCCGGCGCGTTGGGTATCAATGCCGCCATCGGTCTGGCTTCTTTCCTGGATTATGACGCAAGCATGCGTTTCCTGAGCCGTGACTTCTTTGAGCTTCCCCTCTGGTGCAGAATGCTGCATGAGGAACTGGCTCAGGGTTATCCCCTGTATTATGACGGAGCCAATGCCACAGTGGGCCACGCTTTTGTAATTGACGGTTACCGTAAATCAGACGGACTTTTCCATGTCAACTGGGGCTGGGGAGGAATGAGTAACGGTTATTATGCCATCACCACCCTTGACCCCGATGCCCAGGGTATCGGCGGCAGCACAGATGGTTATTACAGCGGTCAGTCAGCCCTGTTCAACCTCCGTCCTCAGGCCGGCGGTTCTGTGGTTCCCGTAATCGGTTGTCAGGGAAATTTCGCTCCTGAAAGCGGAACATTCCCCCGCGACGGATATGCCACCATCCTTGACGGCGGTGTTTATTCCTTCTCTATAGGAACAGTTACTGTGCAGTTCGGACTTGCTCTGACGGATGCTCAGGACAATGTCACATACATATGGGAGTCTTTTGAAGATGAAGACTTCTATTATGACATAGACACCTATTACGGTTTCTCCTCATATCCCATGACGCTTCAGAATATGCCCACATCCGGAACATATACTGCCACCCCTGTGGTGAGGGATGAAAGCGGTGAGGTGTTCCCTGTTTACACAGAGGTGGGCGCCACATCTGAGGCAATTATCACTTGCACCGAGTCCGAAATCACCATCCAGCCTGTTGAAAAAGTTGCTGAACTCTCCGTGAGCGGCACAGAACTTCTTTCACCCTTCTTCCGTAATAAACTGGCCATGGTGGAGACAACCATCACCAATTCCGGTTCTGAATATTACGGAATGATACGCGCCAAAATCACCACCAGCTCCACACCTGCCAAATGGGCCGAGGTGCTTGTTGACCTCCCCTCCGGACACAGTGAACGCGTAAGCTTCACAGGTCAGCTTCCCTTCAACCTCAAGACCGGCAAGGCTTCAATCGGCTTCTATGATGAGCGTAACCACCTTATCGGAGAGATGATTGAAGTGGATGTGACAACCGTTCCCACCGGAACTGCCGAGGTTGAGGCCGGGCTTCCTGTATTTGTAGGTGCTCAGGGCCTGGGTACAGAGCAGTCACCTTATGTTATTGACCCTGCCGCTCCCGCTCTTGAAATTCCTCTGACAGCCACTGCAGGTTACTTTACAGACCGTCTCTACGCATGTTACTTTACCGCAGACCAGACCTATCTGGGTTACACCCAGGGCCTGCTCCGTCCTGTTGCGGCCGGTAACACTGTTATGGTGCCTTTCAATGAGGATCTGTCTGATGTAATGACAGAGGATAATGTTTACATTGTTGCCCCCGCACTGGTTTCCGGTGGTTATATCACTTATAATATGGAGAAAGCGGTATGGTTTACATCCGGCTCCAGCGGTGTTACAGACGTAACTGTTGGCAACATCGGCATCTTCCCCAATCCGGTGGTTGATGTTACATGCGTGAGTGCTGAATCAGAGATTACTGCCATTGATGTTTACGCCCTTTCCGGCCAGGTGGTGTTCTCTCAAACTCAGAGTACCGGTTCCACATCAGTTACAGTTGACCTTTCCGGCATAGCCCCCGGGGCATATGTGCTCAAGGCAACCATGGCTGACGGCGCTGTTGCTCCTTACCGCCTGATTAAAAAATGAAATTGCATTTAGCATACCTGATACCTGTGCTGGTGGCCGGCTGTTCCACTCATAAGGAGCAGCAGGCTGCCGGAACACAGGGCCTGCAGCAGGTGACTGTGGACACGGTCTCTCCCGTTCCTCAACCTGTTCCTGCCCGTTTTCAGCCCCAGATAATGGGCGGGTCGGAGCAGGATATTCCTTCTGCCGTCCTTTACCGCATGAACGGAGATTATGCAGACAATGTTCCGGTTAATATCAACCCGGGCGGACGTCTGCTGTCTTATCCGGCACCGTCAGACCTTACGGAGGATTCCCGCCCCCTGGAGATTCAGCCTGGCCTGTGGCTGGACCGCCGTGGTATCGGACCTGACACCCGTTTCACCACATGGACATATGCTGAATACATGGCCCTTCCGGAGGCACCCACTCCCGGGGAGATAGGACGCGCCATTATTCCGGAGGCTCGCATAACAGAGACCTTTGTTCTGCCCATTCCGGCCTCCGAGGCTGCCGCGGACACTGCCGCCCTCATTGATTACTTAAAACAGAACCCTATCTGAATCAGACTCTATGAAGAGAATAGTTCTCTTTGACGTTCTTAAGGGTATTGCCATCTTTATGGTGGTTATGGGACACATTCTCACCATGTGCATCCGCGGAATTGACGCCAGCGGCGTGTTCAAGGTTATCGGTGAGGTGCACATGCCCCTGTTCTTCTTTATCAGCGGCTGGTTCACTTACAAGGCCGGAGCAAACGGCCGCCCCCTCCCTGTCAATTATTACCGGCGCGCCCTGCAGCTTATCCTCCCCATGGTGGCCGTAAGTACTGTCTGGATTTACTGGTTTCCTCTGACGGGCCTGCAGTCTCCTCTGGATTCAACATGGCCGGGTCTGTGGTCCAGTCCGGGCAAGAACGGCTACTGGTTCACTCCGGTTCTCTTTATCATAATGCTGGTGTACGGTATCTTACGCCTGTTCCCGGGCATGCGTCACGGTTTGGTGCGCAGGCTTATAGCTCTTACGTGTGTAGCAGTTCTGCTGGCTGTGGCGGTTAGCTACATTCCGGAACGGATCCGTAACTTCGGCTCACTTGATCAGGTGGTGCGGTACTTCCCGGCATTTGGCTTCGGAGCAGTTGTGGCCATGCACCGCCAGAAATTCATTGACTTCTGTTGCCGCGGCTGGGTAATTGCCATCTCTCTTATTTTAAGTATAATACTTATCAGATATGTGGCCTGGTACTGGCTGTACCCCCACACCACCGGAAGCATTAATGCTGCCGCGGCCATCATGCATATCACACTGGCCGTGACTGCAGTGGGAGTATTCAGCCCGTGGAGCACCACAGACACGCCTGCAGTGCGCCTGTGGGCGTTTATGGGGCGCAAGAGCCTGACAATATACCTGCTGCATTACTTCTTTCTCTTCCCCATGGGAGCGCTCAGACCGCTCCTGCTCAGCACAGACCTCGGCATAGTGCCTCTGCTGGCAGTGTCGGCCATTACTGCTGCGGCCGTCTGCGCCTGCGCATTGGGAGCGGGTTATGTTATTTCCCGCAGCAAACCCCTTGCATTCCTGTTCCTGGGTCAATAAACATAAGCCCGCTCTGTTTGTTGTATTATTGAAAGGGAAAAGATAATCCCTCATAACCGGTGCCGCATTCCGGCACATAATATTTTCAAGAAAATGGATACAATGAACTCATCCAGGATAGTCCTGGCAGGCGGATGCTTCTGGGGAACCGAAGCATTCTTCAAACACATTCCCGGCATACTGGAAACCCATGCCGGATATGCCAACTCAAACATTCCCAATCCCACATATAAGGATGTATGCACCGGAGAAACCGGCGCTGCTGAAGCTGTGGAAGTAACTTATAACGCAACAACTGTTGACCTGACCAAACTTCTGGAGCAGTACTTCCGCATCATTGACCCCACCAGCGTTGACCGCCAGGGTAATGACACAGGCACTCAGTACCGCACCGGAATTTATTATACAACAGACTCACAGCGCAAGACCGCTCTGGATGTTATCAAACAGGAGCAGAAGAATTACAAGAAACCCATTGTGGTTGAGGTAAAACCGCTGAAGAATTTTTACCGTGCCGAGGAAGAACATCAGGATTACCTGGGTAAGAACCCCGGAGGTTACTGCCACATCTCACCGGAAATGATGGCTCACGCCAAACACCTCCACATCCTCAAACCGGAAGCCACAACAAAAGCCAAACAGGCAGATACCAATTACCTTTACTCCACAGAAGAAAACGGCAAAAACTAAATGCCAATTCAGCCGCCCGGTTCCGGGGAGTTCATTCCCGGAGCCGGGCGGAGGTGTGTTATGGAGGGGACGGTTTAGCGGCCGCCGGCGCGGGATTGGTCTGAGATTGGTTTCTCTTGGATTAAGTCAATGGTAAAATCCAAAACTGTATCATGGCTGTTCATAAAATCTGAGACAGTCTGTTCAACATTATAATCAGGAGTGATGCCAACTCCCTCCATCGGGAAACCTTTTGGGGATATTGAAGGTTCTCGTGTCGGGATTCGGAAATATATGCCATTTGAGGTATGGAAAGTTTTGGGGCTATTTCCAGTGTCACCTGCCGTTGGAGAGCCGATCAGAATGGCATTCCCACTTTCCTTGATATCCAGAGCAAAACTCTCAGCAGCGGAAAAAGTATATGGACTAATCAACAAATAAACTTTTCCCCTGAATGCGTCTCTTTGAGGTTCCATGACTTGTGATGGAGAAACACAGTGAGGCTGAGGCTCCTTGATGAGATATTCTGCAATATCCCTTCCATTTCCACTGCTTCCACCATCGTTTCTTCTGATATCCACAATCAGATGCGGGAGTTCACAGACATTATTGTATGCCTCTATAAATTCCTCAGTCACCGGATCCATCATTGACTCAATATTGATGTAACCGATAGAGTCATCAATTATTGAGCATTTGACAAGTTTGTTATCAACCTCCTCTCTTGGCAAAAGGTCATATTTCTTTAACGGCAGTGTTATTTCCAATGTGTCCGCATCACGGAGAATGCTATAATGTGCAATAGTATCTTCCCATGAGCGGAACACACCCAAAGCCGTATTCAATCTTCTTGCACTTTCAGTAGATGCCGATGTGTATTTTTCATGATTATCCAACCATTCTGACACGGCAGAGCCATTGACAGCTATTATCTCATCCTTATCTCTGAAACCATTTTCCAACAAGTACCGGTTAGGACCATCAACAAAAATACGATTTTCTATAAATACAGGTTCATAACCTGCCGTGTGATCCCTCAGAAATACAAACGAATGTCCGACATTTAAGCTACTGAAAAATTCTTTCAAAATATTGCCAAATTCTGCTTCATTTACACCTTCAGCTCCAATACGTTGTAAAAACACATTATGGATACTATCCATATTCAAACCTTTGGCTTGATATAAAGAATAGTTGGCAAGAGTGAGCTGGTATATTTCCTCAAACTCACCCCTAAAGTCATTATTGTTGAGACTCAGTTCATCAACATAATAGCTGAGAATCTCTTCTTGTTGAGTTTTAGAGAATTGAGCGTAGACAATCAACGAACCCAATCCGATTAGTAGCAACCCAATAATGCTGCTCAGAACAATCAGTGTGATTTTGACAGGTTTCTTCATTGCAATAATTTCCATTTACCATTTGAGGACAAGCGTTTGATTTCAAATGCAAAGGTACTGAAAAAATTTCATATTTATTTTGATTTCTACTAAGTTCATCCGCCCGGTTCCGGGGAGTTCATTCCCGGAGCCGGGCGGAGGTGTGTCTTATGGCAGGGACGGTTTAGCGGCCGCCGGCGCGGGATTGGTCTGCGTCGCCGCCTACGTTGATGAGTTTGTTGGCTTTGCGTTTCTGGCGTCCCCACTGGAGGTTATAGTTGATTCCGATGTAGGGTATACGGAAGTTTGTGCGCATGTGGCGCTCGCTGGTATTGTATTTGCTGAGGTTTACTGAGCCCTGGTCATAACGTCCGAAGGGCATTATGCATCCGGCGCTGAATCCCCATGCTTTCCAGTGGTATGAAAGGTCAAGCATATTGATGTCCTCTCCCCATGATATGTTTTCTCCCCAGAGGTTGCGCTGGGCTCTCATGTACTGGGCTGTGAGGGTAAATCCCCAGTGCCGGACCTGGAGGGTGGCGTAGCCGTACCAGTCGCTGTTGGTGAGTTCATAACCGCGTCCGCGCATGCGTTCTGTGCGCCAGTCTATGTATCCGCTCAGTACGAGCCAGTCCGGAATGGCTTCTATCTGCGGGGCGATGAAGAATGAGAGGTTCTTGAGTCCCCGGCTGTTCTCATATGTGTTGACCAGTCTGTCTGACTGCCATTCAAACAGCGGGGTGATGGCGTTTGGTGAGGTGTATGCCCTGATTCCGAAGTTTCCGTACACCCGTGGGATCTGGAAATTATAACTGAATGTGAGCATATAACTGTTCGATGTTCTGAGGTTTGGATTACCGATGCGCCACTGTATTCCGTCAATCTGCTGGGGTGTGGGATTTGTCTCGGCCAGTGTGGGTGTTGACTGCCATGTGACAAAATTGAGGCGGAGGCCGTGCCGGTGATTTATGCTGTACGTGAGGGTGGCCTGCGGGCGCACGTTCCATGTATGGCGGCCCTGCTCGGTCTCACGGAAGTAAAAGTCTGTGTACTGCGCTCCCACGCCTGCTGTGACCGTAAATTTATTTATTCTCTGAAAATATTCGGCAAAGAAATATACTTTGTCCTGTCTCTGGTGGAATATCTGTCCGCCGAGGTTTTCATATGTTGAACGGTTTCTGTTGGCTGTATATGAGGCGCCGGCTGTGAGGCGTGACTTGGTCCAGTTCTTGATATAATCTGCCTCAACGGCGTACAGCTGGTTGCGGTCCTTGATACTGGTGTGTATATCCAGAGGGGTGCCGGATGTCTGCGGGTTCTGCTCCATGTAATCAGAGAATGTGCGGCCCATGTAATACTGTGTGCGGAAATCCACCACAATGGTCTGGCGTCCGGGTAAATGCTGTTCCCAGTATGCGGACAGAGACGGACGTGAGCCTTTACGGCCTGTGATGTCTGTCAGGAGGAGGTCTTCCTCACTGTTTCCGGAAGTCATCAGACCGTAATATTCGGTCTTGTTTGTTGGCTGGATGAAACCGCGTGCTTCCACCACAATTACTGTGGTGTCCGGCTTGATATAATTATATGAAGCCCAGAGATTGCCAATTGAATTGCTGACGCGTCCGCCGCGTGAACTCTCGTTGCGGGTCAGTGTCCGGCCATCGGGATATGTGAATGTTTCCCTGTATTCTCTGTACACCTTGAGGTTTTCCGTCAGTTTGTATCCGCCTCCAATTTCAAACTGAGAGCGTCCGAAATTGAACTTGGCGCTGGGATTGTATTGTCCGAATGCCATGTTGAGTGCCTGCATGGTGTTGACCATCAGAGAACCTCCCACTTCAGGATTGACCACAATGAAATTCAACACGGTGTTTGCTCCGTTATACCTCAGGCCGGGATTCTCAATCCATTCCACACGCTTGATGGTGGAGGGCAGAAGGTTTTTGACCTGCTCCACGGAGGCCTCGCGGCCGTTGATGCGTACCTGGACGGCCTGGCCGGAGGACATTACCGTACCGAGTGCCTCGCTCACGGACAGTGCCGGTATCATCAGATTGGTCAGGAGCTGTATGCCGTTGCGGGCATTGTCTACGGCGCTCTGTGAGGGATAATAAACATCCATGTCAGACTTGCGGATTACCTTGGGGGCCTGGATGACTACTTCCTGCAATTCATGCACCTGCATGGTGTCTGTCATTTCTGTCTGGGCGCTGGCCATTCCACAGCCGAGCGCTCCCAAAATAAGGACGGGTATCTTTCTCATAGCTTTACTTTATTTTGCTGAGGGTGAATAATAATATCAGCAGTAAAGGTATGATTACTAAAATACTTACTGAAATTTCCTGTGTCATGTGATTGATAATTTTTGTTTCCGGCAGCAAAATTACAATCGCAGGAAATTCCTTGCCATACCCGGATGGGTACTTTTACGTCCTATAATAATTTGTTGTTTGTGGCAGCAACGATGGCCTCGGAGATGTTATGAACGCCCAATTTTTCAAAAATCTGCTTACGGTATTTTTTAATTGTATCAGGAGATAAGCACATTTTATCTGCAATTTCAGGCATGGTCAGGCCCTGAATTGAGAGGATGATTACGTTTTTCTCGCCCTCTGTCAGGCGGGGAGTGCTGCGTCTGTCCCAGCGGCGGGTGACACGGTTATATGCAAAGTACTCGGAAGAGTCTACCCGATGCGTTTCCGCATGGCCGGGCTCTGTGCGGTTAGAGGCCGATACCACACACAGTCCCAGCCAGATTCTTCCATCTGAAGTGAGGGCCAGCGGTGTGAGTTTATGATGAATCAGGATGGGGCGCCCGTTATTGAGGACATGGAATTCATACTGAATATACCATTGAGATCTTTCTTCCAGTGGTAATTCACTGAAAAACTTGAATCCGGCCTTATTGAACTCCAGCAGCATGGCATGTTCATCTTCAGGAACATAGTCCAGATAAAACCTGTAACTGATTTCCTTCATCTGCTCAGGAGTGAGACCGCACAGAAACAGGTAATTCTCAGATACAAAAAGGAACTTCTGCCGGAAATAATCAATAATGTACACGCTCTGGTATGTGGAGCGTGAGAAGGCCTTGGCGCACTGTATATACTCCTGAGCTCTATTATAGTCCAGTTCCTCAGCCAGTTTCACTTTATTCTCCGGAATAAAGAATTCTGCAGTACTGTGAGTATTCATCATATAACATATAAAAAACGTGAGCCAACTATGCCACTCTTAACTTGAAGGTCGTAGGAAAAACCATTAGGACAGATGTAACAATAATGACCCACGCTATAAGCGTGTGAACCATTATGCTGATCTCTGTCCTGATTGAAAATTTCCTACGTTTTCAAGTTACAAGATAAGCATATGCTCTTGAGTAAACAAAATGTTAAGAAAGGACCTAACCTTTCCTCCTGCAAATATAGCCAAAAATTCCGTAACCACAAAGCTCCCCCC
>CAZNBD010000016.1:0-35325 GCA_964571405.1 uncultured Bacteroides sp.
TTGTTTTACCGCTTTGTCTCGGTCCGGTCAAAATAATAGCGGGATAGTATTTAACAGCGGCAAGAATTGAATCCGATATTTGACGATTAATGTAGGCCATAAAGCATAGTCTGAATAGTTTGGTGCAAAGGTAAGGAAAAACGTTAAACCGTGCAAATCAAAAGTGTCACTTTTGATTTGCACGGTTTGGGGTCGTTATTGTTGAGAAACCGTGCGGGATTATGAGGGATTAGAGGTTTTCAATTGTCTACGAAATGGCGTTCCAAACTCCAAACTGAACACTCAACATTATAAAAGGCCGGATATCATCACGATATCCGGCCTCGCTCTTATTAATAACCAATATTATCGGATAGACTCTTAATGAGAGAATTTCAGAGTCTCATTATTGGTATTGAGGATGTAAACATTACCGGGAGTGAGACTTACGGTATGGTTACTCCCCTGGTACTTACAGTTGCCTTCCAAATCATATATTGAGATATTCTCACCGTCTTCAAGGTTGAAAATCTCAACAATCTCACCAAAGCTCCGGAAAGAAATACGGCGCTGAGCATAAGCAGCGTTGGCACCCGTGGTCTGGCTCTTCTTCATCACAATGTCCAGATTATTGTCGTGGCCGTAAAGCTCGGGAGTGGTATAAGTATTGTTGTCCACCTCGTTTGTAACGTCATCACCGTTGTAGGCCAGAGAGTAAAGCTCCCAGCCGGTATTGGGCTTGAGGTTGATCTTGGCCTGAGTGCCCTCAGTGTAATAGTGGGCAAGAGAGTGAGTGTCGCCACCGTTCACAGTCAGGGAAGCCTCTTCAGGCTCTCCCTCCTCCTCATTTTCAGCAAAGAAAACTTCAAGGACGCCTGCATTGGAGCAGTCCTCAATAGACAGGAAATGATTCACAATCCTATCCTTGACATCAACCCCGGCAAGGGTAGCAGATTCAATATAATATCCATCATCAGGAAGGATAAGCAAGTTTACAGAACCCTCATCAATAACAGAGCCCGAAGCAACAGCCACATTGTCATTATAAACCTTGCCCTCGCCGATGATATTGATTACTAACGGATTGATAATTTCCTGTATATTAGTGAAGTACTTATTCCAATCACTCGCTTTATAAGCTTCAAGTGTTCCCGCCGGTACATAGAGGATCTTGTCTGCAGGCATGTCATCAAACGTATACTTAGTAATAGAAGGCGGCGTGGTGGCAAGACAAGTCAGCTCAACTAAATTTGAACAACCTTGAAACACAAAGCCTTCAATAGTAGTCACATTTTCAGTTATGACCACGGATGTCAAACTTTTTGCAGCATAAATAGCACGACCAGCTATACGTGTTACTGTAGAGGGTATAGTATAAGAATCTCCGCTTTTACATGCTGGGTATAAGTACAGAACTGTTTTGGCTTTGTCAAATAATATACCATCTTGGCTTGACATCTTGGTATTTTCATTGTCAACATTTATGGCGGTTATAGCCCTGAGGTAACTAAACGAGTTTGAGGCCCAGTTAGTTATTGTTTTAGGTATATTCAGGACAGTCATACCATTACATCTACTGAAACCATCCAACGCAATTTTTGTTACCGTATATGTAATTCCAAAGATTGTAACCGTCTCCGGTATAGTTATTTCACCACTAATTGATGTGTCAGCAGCTTTTACTGTAACTGTGTTTTCTTCTGTAAGATTGGTATATGTTAGATCTCCTACCGTAAACTCAGAAGGGAAGGCCATGATTGTAGTAAAGTAGTTATTCCAATCACTTGCCTTATAAGCATCAACAGCTTCTGCAGGAACATAGAGAGTTTTTCCCTCGGGAGTGTTACTGAACGTATCACTATTAATAGAAGGTGGAGTTGTTGCCAAGCATATGAGTACAACTAAGTTTGAACATTTTGCAAATGCTGCGGCTCCTATGCTTGTCACACTTTTATTAATTAAAATAGAATTAAGGTTACTACCATTGAAAGCATACGGGCCTACTGTTTTTACAGTGGAAGCAATGGTGTATGAAAGGCCTTCCTTGGCCTGTGGGTACCTGATAATAAGGGTTTTGTTCTTGTCAAAGAGTACACCACCGTCACTGCAAAAAGCAGTATTCAGACTGTCTACATTTATGGCCGTCAGAGCCGGTGTATTGTAAAAACAGTTTTCTGCTATTAGTGTAAAGGTGTGAGGAATATTAAGAACTGTAAGTTTACTGCAACCACCGAATGCGCCAGCGAGCATTCTGTTAACTGCTATAGGTGAACCGTTGTAGATAACGGTGTCCGGTATACTTACTTCTCCGGTGATTGAGGTGTTTGCTGCCTTTACGGACGCTGTGCCACCAGTCGGGGTATATGTTAAGTTTCCTTGCGTAAATGCGGCCAGGCTTTTGAGTGGCATGAGTGCCAAGAGGAAGATGAAAAGGACCAGAGAAGGTACCTTTCCTTTTGTTAATAGATTAATCATGTTTCTTTTTGGTTTTTATTAGGTTTATTAATTGGTATGCTTGTATGCATGAGTTTCTGCTTCCAAGCCCACCAATGGAAACGATGATTAATTATTAAAGTAAAAAAAGGAAAGCGTGAGGGCCGTACTGTTGCTCGTCCCACATCTTGAGGCTCTGGTATTGCCCGGTATAGTTGAACGAGCAAACTTGCAGAGCCTCACGCAGAATATGATATATGTACATTACCAACGCTCACGCGCAGGTATCGCACGGAATATACATATCCACAAGGGCATCTACTGTTTGCTGCATTCTTGACTATACCAAAAGAAATTTACCAGATTTCAAGATGTCAAGAAAGAGCGTCAAGTAAACGCTTTTCATTATGTCTGCCGACCCACCCCTTTGCCCATGACCGGGCTCTGCGATGCGGTCTGCGACTGCAAAATTAGTAAAATTATCTCACATCCAAAATATAATTCACCAATAATCTCAAAATTGCACCATCCAAAGGCTTATATTTTTACGTTGATATTTTTCACCCTTTGAGTTCGCAGGTGGTTTGGGCGTGGATGAGGTATTCAATGAGGGCGTCGTTGGTGCAGATTATTTCTTCAAGGTCCTGGCGGTATTTATCCATGTCCTCTATGCGTCTGCGTGCTACGCCTGATGCCTCTGCGGCTTCTATTACTGCGGGCGCCACTACCATGAGGAGTCGGCGGTCAAATGGTTTGGGCAGGATGTAGTCCGGACCGAATGTGAGGTTCTTGACGCCGTATGCGTCAGCCATGCTCTGCGGAACGGGTTCCTGTGCCAGTGCTGCGATGGCCTTGGCGGCAGCCACTTTCATTTGTTCATTGATGGTTGTTGCGCCGCAGTCCAGTGCTCCGCGGAATATGTACGGGAAGCCTAAGACGTTGTTAATCTGGTTGGGATAGTCGCTTCGTCCGGTGGCAAAAACGATGTCGGGACGTGTGCTGATGGCGAGTTCATAAGCGATTTCCGGAGCGGGATTTGCCAGCGCGAATACTATTGGGCGTGGAGCCATGCTCTTAACCATGTCCGCTGTGACTACATCCGCCACAGACAGTCCCAGGAATACGTCAGCATCCTTCATTGCCTCGGCCAGTGTGTTAAGATCACGGTCAGTGGCAAATTCAGCCTTGGTGCCGCTCAGGCCGGGTCGGTCCTTGCGGATAACGCCCTTGCTGTCACACATGACAATATTTGAGCGCTTGAGTCCGAGTTCACAGAAGAGGCGTGTGCATGCAATGGCAGCGGCACCGGCACCGTTGACCACCAGGCGTACCTTGTCAATCTGTTTGTCCTGAATTTTCAGGGCGTTCAGCAGCGCGGCAGAGGAGATGATGGCTGTTCCGTGCTGGTCATCATGCATAACGGGAATGTCAAGGCGCTCACGGAGTTTGTTTTCAATTTCAAAACATTCCGGTGCCTTGATGTCTTCCAGGTTTATACCGCCGAAGGTGGGAGCGAGGCGCGCCACGGTCTTTACAAATTCCTCCGGGTCATTTTCATCCACCTCAATATCAAAAGCATCCAGTCCGGCAAAAATCTTGAAAAGGAGGGCTTTGCCTTCCATCACGGGTTTAGAAGCCTTGGCGCCGATGTTTCCCAGCCCGAGCACGGCTGTGCCGTTTGAGATTACGGCAACAAGATTGCCCTTGTTTGTATAATCATAAATGGAAAGGGCATCATCCTTTATTTTAAGACACGGATAGGCCACGCCCGGGGAATAAGCCAGGGCGAGGTCTTCCGGAGTGTTATACGGTTTTGTGGGCACCACCTCAATCTTTCCGGGGTGCGGGTAACGGTGATAGGCTAAAGCAGCTTTTTC
Organism: uncultured Bacteroides sp.; assembly: GCA_964571405.1. GTDB lineage: Bacteria > Bacteroidota > Bacteroidia > Bacteroidales > Muribaculaceae > CAG-873. The sequence goes on from CAZNBD010000016.1 coordinate 4,290, forward strand.
AAGATTGTCTGACATATGATGTTAGTTTTTCGTTTTAAAATTAAGTTATATAACTTTAAAACAAAAAACTACATGCGGGGTTCACCCGGAAAGGGTCAGACGGTGAGGATTTCTTTTTCCTTAGCGGCGAAAATATCGTCAATTTTCTTGAGGAATTTGTCATGGAGCTTCTGGACATCGTTTTCGGCGTCCTTGCTCATGTCCTCAGCCATACCGAGCTTTACGGCTTTCTTAAGTCCTTCAATAGCCTCACGGCGAGCGTTACGGACGGACACCTTGGCATTTTCAGCCTCGGCCTTGCACTGTTTTACCAGAGCTTTACGTCTGTCCTCAGTCAGGGGCGGGATTGACAGGCGGATAATCTCACCGTTGTTTTCCGGCATGATACCCACTTCTGAGTTGATGATTGCCTTTTCAATGGGCTTGAACATGGCTTTTTCCCAGGGGGTGATGGTGATGGTGCGGGCATCAGGAACTGCAATGTTTGCCACATTGGAGATGGGCATCATGCTGCCGTAATACTCCACACGTACGCCGTCCAGAATTTTGGGATTAGCTTTACCGGCACGGATGCGGGCAAGAGTCTCATCAAGATAGGCAACGGCCATATCCATTTTTTCTTCGGCAGGAGCCAGGTAAGTCTTAGGGTCTGTCATAGTATTATATTTTCTCAGTTATTTACTTTTTATAAACCAGGGTTCCGATGGGTTCACCGGCAACCACCTTTTCCAGGTTTCCGGGAGTATCCATGTCAAAGACCACAATCTTCATTCCGTTATCCCGGCAGAGGGTTGTGGCGGTGAGGTCCATGATCTTGAGTCCGCGCTGATAGATTTCATCGTAAGTGATGGACTCAAATTTGGTTGCGGTGGGATCTTTTTCAGGATCAGCAGTATAGATGCCGTCCACGCGGGTGCCCTTGAGCATTACCTCAGTGCGGAGTTCCACTGCACGGAGTGCGCTGGCGGTATCAGTGGTAAAGAAGGGATTACCGGTACCTCCGGCAATAATCACAATTTCTCCGGCGGCCAGGCAGTCCTGTGCGCGAGCGGTGCTGTACTGCTCACCGATGGGGAACATGCCGATTGCGGTCAGGACGCGGGCTCGGTGCCCGGTTGATTCAAGCGCAGAGCTGAGAGCCAGGGAGTTAATTGTTGTGGCCAGCATACCCATCTGGTCACCTTTTACGCGGTCAAACCCCTTGGCGGCGCCAGATAAACCGCGGAAGATATTACCGCCTCCAATAACAATGGCCACTTCCACACCGCTGTCAGCGAGTGCGGCAATCTGAGAGGCGTAAGAATTCAGATGTTCCGGGTCAATACCGTATCCCTGGGCGCCCATAAGGCTTTCCCCACTCAGTTTCAATAATATGCGGTGATATTTGGGTGTCATATGTGTGGTTTTAAGGAGTTTTACAAAGGTAAGAATAAAATTTTATATTACAAATAAGTAAGATCCTGAGCCTGCTCAGATGATTCATCCGGGGTTGGCTCCGGCGCGGATTCCGCCTCCGGCACTGATTCCGCCTCCGGCAGTTCCGGTTTCTTACTGCGCTTGAAGTCAAGGGTATAAGTAACCATGAAAGAACCGGTTACGGCTCCGTTCCGGCTACCGTAGCCTGGAATGTACCAAGCCTGGCCGTACGGACTCTTGCTTTCATGGAGCAGGGAATGGTATTTTATGCTCCATCCGGCACTGATTGGTCCCCAGAGTTTTACGCGCAGCCCCAGGCTGAATTCAATCCAACCGGCGGTCATGTGCTGTGAGGGAATGTTGAAATGTCCCGTCTCGTCCCAGTAGCTGTCATGAGTTGTGACATCACTGACTGTGAAGCTGAAGGGGCTGAAGCCGTATCTGAGCCCTGCAGTGAACATGTATGCGGGGTTGGAATTATACAGGAAGTTGTAATTCATGCCCAGGCGGAAATAGAAAGCCGCGGGGGTGCGATAAGAGTAACTGTCCTTGAGTCCTCTGTGACTGCACTGTCCCATACCGGCCTCCAAAACAGCCAGGTAACGGTTATGCATGTTGAGTTCCGCCATTACTCCACCCAGGCCGTAATCCTGCCCGAATGCTCTCATTGCGGCATCCCACACGTCCACACCCACAGTGAGGCGGTACAGCAGGGGGTATTCCATCTTTGGAACTTTCTTGAGCAGGGTGGAGTCCGTCCACTCCATATTGGTCAGGGTGTCCACGTAAATCACCAGTCCGCGGTCATCCACATAACTGATGGACTGTGCGCGCCGCTTGGCATTGATGCGTGAGGTGTCAGAGGCAGTCTCGTTGACGGCCTGAGTCTGAGTGGCCTGGTTCTGAACGGGAGTGGCACGGCGCTGAGCAGCGGCCGGCAGCAGGGCTGTCAGCAGCATAATCATGCCTGTTATGAAATATGTGAGCCTGCCTTTCATTCAGTTTCAGGTTCTTCCTGAGATACAGTGAAGTAAAAAGCTATCCTCACCATATCCTCATTTGTAATCAAAGAATCCAGCACCACCACAGAGTCCAGGAAATTAAAGGTGTTATACACCTGAGTTATATGGTACCGGTACATTGCGCCGCAAGCCTCGGATGCAAAGAAAGGCTCTGAGGTATAATGGAATGTGACGGTATCCGTAACTTCCTCATCAGTGGCGTAAGTCAGGCACCAAGAGGTGGCTGTGGCAGTGGAGCGCATTGGCAGATATACCTGCGAGGCGCTCTTGTTCTGAGCCAGGAGAATGGAGTCACCGAGAGCCCCCACACCGTGAATGCCGATACCGTTCAGAGTTACGGCCTTGTCCGTGCCGGAATCCCGGAACTGCACCAGCGGGATGGAGCTGCTGTTGTCATAACAGGATGTATTTGAGCATCCAGCGGGCAGGAGCGCGCAGGCACATATTAAAATCAACAGTATGGGCAGGAGGCGTTTCACTTCCTTCTGGCAATAAGCTGGTCAAAGTCCACGCGCTTCTTGGCGGGAATATCTTCAGAAGCGGGGTGACCGATGGGGATGATGGCGTAAGGCACGGTACCCTCTGCAAGGCGCAGACCGTGAGAGAGTTCCACGGGGTCAAAATTGCAGATGATAACGCTGCCGAGTCCTCGGGAGGCTGCGGCAAGGCATATCTGCTCACAGACAATGCCGGCGTCAATCATCATGTGGTTTACAGCATCAGCGGGACGGACCCATGCATTGCAGGGTTCTCCGCACACAATTATGAAGGCGGGAGCGTTGGTGGCCCAGTCGCGGCCGTAACTGCGGTCAATGGCCTTTACGTCCTCCTTGTCTTTCTGTGTTGAAATGATGAAACGCCAGCTCTGTGTGTTCTTGGCCGAAGGAGCCAGCTGCGCGCACTGACAGATATACACCAGGTCCTCCTTGGAGACGCTCTCGGTGCTGTAACTGCGGCAGGCATATCTTTTCTTGCACAGACTCAGAAAATCTTCGCTCATCGTTATTGAGTTTTAATTAAATGGTTTCCTCTATATTGTAATCATTTCGCTTGGGAGAATTCCTGACCACCAGCTCACCCACGAAACCGGCCAGGAACATCTGGGAACCGAGCAGCATCAGGACGAGGGAGATATAAAAATAAGGTGAGTCAGTCACCAGGATGTAATGGGCGCCGGTGTGGAGATTGTAAAGCTTGATGGCACCGACAGCAACCACCGCCACCAGGCCGAGCAGGAACATCAGGGAGCCCAGAAGGCCGAAGAAGTGCATGGGTTTCTTTCCGAAGCGTCCTGTAAACCAGAGGGTGAGCAGGTCCAGATACCCGTTCACAAATCTGTCAAGGCCGAATTTTGTGTGCCCGTACTTGCGAGCCTGATGCTGTACCACCTTCTCCCCGATGCGTTCAAATCCGGCCTGCTTGGCCAGGTAAGGGATATACCGGTGCATGTCACCGTACACTTCAATGCTCTTGACCACATCCCCGCGGTAAGCCTTGAGGCCGCAGTTGAAGTCGTGCAGATTATCAATTCCGCTGACCAGGCGGGCGGTGGCATTGAAGAGCTTGGTGGGGATTGTCTTGCTCAGGGGGTCATAACGTTTTTTCTTGAAACCAGACACAAGGTCAAAACCCTGATTCACAATCATGTCATACAGTGCGGGCACCTCATCCGGACTGTCCTGTAAGTCGGCGTCCATGGTGATTACCACATTTCCCTTACAGATGCGGAATCCGGTGTAAAGGGCGGGACTTTTTCCGTAATTGCGGCGGAACCGGGCAGCGCGTACATGAGCGGGGTCAGCAGCGGAAAGGCCACGGATTACGTCCCAGGAGCCGTCCCGACTTCCGTCATCCACATAAATTATTTCATATTCCACCCCCATTCCTCCAATAACCCGAGAGAGCCAGGCATGGAGCTCAGGGAGGGATTCCTCCTCATTATATAATGGAATGATAACAGATAAGTCCATAATATGGGGTCAGTACGGATGTTTGGACAGGAATTCCACCAGGCGCTCGCGGCGGTTGGGATCGCGGTAACGCCAGACCAGAATCATGCAGACAACAAAAACCAGTATGATTCCGATGAAAGTATTCATGAAAATACAATTGTAAGCCACATCCACGGGGCGCGGGAGCTGTCCTGCGCTGATAATCTGCTCAAACTGCTGAGCAAGAGCCTGCGCCTCAGGAGTGCCGAGGGTCTGGAGGTTATTGATGGTGTCAGTGACCAGGGTGTCTATAAAGTGAGGAGTGGCGTAAGTGAGGAGGAGGTAAACCACCACGCTCTGAATGGCGGCTCCAAGGAAGAAGCTGAGGATTCCCTCACCCCATAACATGCTCAGGGTGACCTTGAAATCCATGTGGCCGTAAGTACGGCGCATCTTGTTATACAGATAAAAAGGGAGGCCGATGGAAAGGCCCCAGACGGCGATCCCTACGGGCCAGTATGCGGTGGCAAAGCCGGCCGCCACGGCCAAAAGGGTAAGATATACGCCTAAAGAGAGCCCGTTCAATGAAGAGCGTTCCAGAAAACCCGGGTATGCTTTTTCCATTTCTTCTTATTATTATGGTATTATAGCGGCAAAGTTAATAATTTCCGCCCAAAACTGCAAACTCAACAGCCGGAGTGTTCAACTTGTATGTTCATGGAAAGGTCCGAGTGGAACCTTCCGCGGGCACAGGCGTTATATTATAAAAAGATAAAATTATGAATATCAGGAAAACTATATTAATATTGATACTGCTGGCCGGGGTGGTTGTCTGTCTGGTCTGCGGCGGTCACAGCCGATCCATGGTTGGCCGTCAGGCACCGGCGCTTGAACTGACCCAGAACGGCAAGGCGGTGGATTTGTCCCAGTGGCGTGGAGAGTACGTGCTGCTGAGTTTCTGGAGCGCGGTCAACGCACCTTCCCGGCGTGACATCAATGTATATACGGCATGGGAACGGTCTCATCCTCAGAGTGGTATAAAGCTGGTTGGCGTAAACCTTGACCCATCAGACAATCTGTTCAAGTCCATAGTGGCTTCAGACCGTCTTTCAGCGGATGAGCAGTACACCATCCCGGCAGACAAGCTGCAGGATGCGGAACGTAATTATGGACTTGAACGTGGATTGGGAAGCGTACTTATCGGACCGGACGGAAAGATTGTATCACAGAATCCGACAGAAGGAGAACTGGACTATTATGCCGGGTCCGGGTCATAATATACGGTGAGGCCTTTCATGAGAGGAGAAGCGTTCAGGGCCACATACTGCGCCCGGAGCTGCTCCCTGACGTAAGCGGGTTTGAGTTCCGGTTCCACCTTGAGCATGATCTTACGGATATACAGGTTCTGGACGCGGGATACCGGCGGCTCCTGCGGCCCAAGTACCCGTGCTCCGAAAATATTACGGAGGCTGGAGGCAAAAGTGCGGGCGCACTCGGATACTATGTTGGGGTCGCGGTGCTTGAGATAGATGTTGATTATGCGGCAGAACGGGGGGAAGTTGAATAAGCGGCGCTGCTCCAACTCATATGCGTAAAAGCCTTTATAATCATGATTCCGGACAAAACTGAGGATTGCCTGGTCCGGCTTGAAAGTCTGGATGATAACCTTACCGCCGTCAGAACGGCGTCCTGCCCGTCCGGCCACCTGCTCCATCATGTTGAAGGCTCTCTCAGCGGCACGGAAATCAGGGAAATTGATCAGGGCGTCCGCATTAATGATGCCCACCACATCCACGGCGCCGAAGTCCAGGCCTTTGGTGACCATCTGCGTGCCCACAAGTATGTCAGCTCCGCCCTCTGAGAATGAATCAATTATGCGGGCGTAACCGTCTTTGTTACGTGTTGTTTCCAGGTCCATGCGGAGTACGCGCTTACCTGAGAAAACAGCCTCCACTTCATCCTCCAGTCTTTCCGTGCCGTAACCGACAACCTCAATGGACGGCTCTCCGCACTGCGGGCAGAGCTCCGGAACGGGGTAATCCGTGCCGCAGTAATGGCATTTGAGGACATTGGCGCGGCGGTGATAAGTGAGGGAGACGTCACAGAAATCGCACTTGGGAGTGAAACCGCAGGTGGCGCAGCGAGCCATCGGGGCAAACCCGCGGCGGTTGTGGAACAGGATTGACTGACGGTGTGCGGATGCAGCATTGTCCACAGCCTCCCGGAGACGGGGCGAGAACAGGAGCTGCTGCCCGCGCGGGTGCCTGATGCCGCGCATATTTACAATCTCTATTTCAGGGAGAGTTCCTCCAGCAAAGCGCTCCGAGAGTTCCACAAGCCCGAACTGACCGGTTACGGCTTTGTAATAAGTTTCAACAGAGGGGGTTGCGCTGCCTAACAGGGTGCGAGCGCCGTGCATGCGCGCCAGGACGGATGCAACATCACGCGCGTTGTATCTCGGGGCGGGATCCTGCTGCTTGTAACTTGACTCATGTTCCTCATCTACAATCACCAGGCCGAGGCTCCGGAAGGGCAGGAAAACGGCGGAGCGTGCACCAATTATCACCTTGGGTTCCTTGCTGCGGAGGATGCGGCGCCATATCTCAACGCGCTCATTGTCACTGAATTTGGAGTGATAAATGATGACCTTGTCCCCGAAGACGTGCTGCAGGCGGTGGGTGAGCTGGGTGGTGAGGGCAATTTCCGGTACCAGCAGCAGGGCATTTGATCCGGAGGCGAGGGTGCGCTCAATCAGATGGATATAAATTTCGGTTTTTCCGGACGAAGTTACGCCGTGCAGGAGCGTAATCTCTTTATTCTCAAAGCACTGAGTAATCTGGGACAAGGCCCGGTCCTGAGCCGGGCTCAGGGAGGGGAGAGGGCCGCCGGTGGGACCATCGTAAGAGAAACGGGATATTTCCTTGGGATAGACCTTGACCAATCCCTTGTCCACCAGAGCCCTGACCACGGCGCGGGTGGAGCCCGTCTGCTGAAGCAAGGCTTCCAGGGGCACTTCAACCTGCTGAACATCAGGGCGGAGGAACTGACTCATGGATACCAGAGCCACCAGTACTTCTTCCTGGCGCTTGGAGCGTCTGAGACTTTCAAGAGCGGAGTTGAGCGCCTGACGGTCTCCGCGGGGAATTGTCAGGGTTACATAAGGCTTGTGGACAGAGCGGAAGCGTTCCACAAGTTTTTCATTCACACAGATAATACCTCTGTCCAGCATGCGGGTGATGGTGGCTCCGGCCGCACGGATGGAAAGGTCCTTTTCAATAGACTTTACGCTTGCCTTGGGATTTGAGCGGACATAATCAATTATCTGAATGTCAGAAGGAGTACAGTTGGCAAAAGCCTCCGGCTCCAGGTCGTCCGGAATCTGAAGGCGAGTCTCGCTCTCAATTTTCAGAGCTGAGGGCAGGGCAGCGTTCATCACCTCGCCAACGGTGCAGAGGTAATAACGTGCAATCCAGTGCCACAGACGCAGCTGAGTTTCTGTTATAATAGGCTCATTGTCAAGGGTGAGGGCAATGGATTTCAGTTCCATCCCGGAGGGTTTCCCTGAAGAAATGCCCTCAACAATGCCCGTATAGAAGTGTCGTTTGCCAAATGGGACAATCACCCTGCATCCGGGAGTTACGCGGCCGGTCATTTCCGGAGGAACAATATATGTGAAGGTACCTTCCACGGCCAGCGGAAGGATAACTGATGCGTATATTGTATCCGGTTGCATGGATAAGGCTTTGATAATCAGTCAATGATGCCGTTGGCTCGGAGTACTCTTTCGGCGGCCACGGCGTACGAGTCAGCCGCCACGGTGAAACCGGCGCGTTCAATTGCGTGCTGCCGGGCGCGGATGGCCAGAATGAGGTTCTGGCGTTCCATGCCTGTAGAATCGGACTCAATCACCAGCATTGCATCCCTCTGTCCGGCCTCAATGGCCTGGCGGATATCAGCGGGAGAACAGCCGTCCTCCGCACGTTCCTCAGCGCAGTTCCGCCACAGGAAAACTACGCCCAAGATGATGATTACTATAAGTACAAGTTTCTTCATAACAGGATAATACCGAGCTGAGCGCATGCCTCGGCATCTGCCAGGGCATTATGATGGTTCTTGAGGTTTATGCCGAAAAAATTACAGAGAGAGTCCAGGGATTTTGAGGGGCAAACAGCGCGTGGAATCTGTTTCCGGGCCGCCACGAGAGTGCAGAGGAAGGGCTTTTCCGGGGGTTCAAGGCGGTACACGCGGCATGCCGCACGGATGCATCCGGCGTCAAAGCGGGCGTTGTGCGCCACTAACGGAAAACCTTCCATCCATTGTTCCCATTCATTCCAGACGGCGTCAAAGGTGGGCGCGTTCCATGTGTCATCATCCGTAAGACCGTGAACTGCAGTGCAGAAGCGAGAGTAAAACTCGGGCTCCGGCTTAACCAGGCTGTACCGGCGGTCAGAGATGATGCCGTCCTCCACCTTTACGGCACCAATGGCGCAGATGCTGGAGGCGTTGCCGTTTGCGGTCTCAACGTCTATGGCAATGAAACGGTCCATGTCAGAGAGCTCCGGTTATTTGTGTAACAGTGTCACGGACGCGTTCCATCAGCCAGCGGGGAGTGGAAGTGGCGCCGCAGATTCCAATGGTTCCGGCACCGGTGAGCCATTCCGGTTTTACCTCGGTTTCATTGGCAATCAGGTATGTATGAGGGTTTTCCTCCAGGCAGTGACCGTACAGGACCTTGCCGTTACTGCTCTTGGTACCGGCCACAAAGAGCACCACATCCTTGCCGCGTGCAAACCCGCGCAGGTGAGCGGTGCGGTTGGCCACCTGGCGGCAGATGGTGTCAAAATATTCAAACTTGACTCCGGGCTGAATCCGGCGCTCAATCTCGGCTATAATCTGACGGAAGCCGTCAAGGCTTTTTGTGGTCTGGGAGTACAGGGCGATGTCCCTGGAGTAATCAATCTGGTCCAGGGCTTCCAGGGAGTCCACCACAATTGCTCCGTGAGGGCTCTGACCCACAAGCCCGTTGACCTCAGCGTGTCCCCGCTTGCCGTATATCACAATCTGCGGGGGATTTCCCGGCTGACTGCATTTCTCCTTGATGCGCTGCTGGAGGCGGAGCACCACGGGGCAGGTGGCGTCAATGATTTCAATATTGTTCCTGACGGCCATCTCATAAGTGGAGGGGGGCTCGCCGTGAGCGCGGAGGAGTACGCGGGCGTTCTTTATTTCAGAGAGGCGGGCGTGGGTGATTGTCTGCAAGCCCTTGCTGCACAGGCGTTCAACTTCATCACTGTTATGAACAATGTCGCCCAGGCAGTAAAGCGCATTACCGCGGCTGAGTTCTTCTTCAGCCTTGTGAATGGCAGCAGTGACCCCAAAGCAGAAGCCACTCTGATCATCAATTTCAACCTTGACCATACGGTTCAGCAGAAATCCTGCCCTGTAACGCGGCGGAACCGGTCAAGGAGCCACTGTTCCTGAGTGGGAATATCCATTTCAGAATTGTCCAGGACGACTGCATCCGGAGCCTGGCGGAGGGGGCTCTCGGCGCGGGTGGAGTCAATGTGGTCACGGTGAGCCAGATTGGCAAGAATTTCCTCATAATTGACCACGTGACCCTTGGCTTCCATTTCCAGGTATCTGCGGCGAGCGCGTGTGGCCACCGGTGCGTTGACAAAAATCTTGAGTTCAGCCTCAGGAAAAACTGCGGTACCAATGTCACGTCCATCCATTACAATACCCTTGGCCAAGCCGAGTTTCTGCTGCATTGCGGTGAGTGCGCGGCGCACCTGAGGGAGTGCGGCCACAGGTGAAACGGCTTCAGAAACACGCAGGGAGCGAATTTCCTCCTCCACATCCACACCGTTCAGGGTGGTGTGCTGGGAACCGTCAGGCTGAGGCTCAAAGTCAATTGAAATATGGGGAAGGGCCTCCGCAATGCTCTGAGCATCAGGGGTGCCGTCCGGCAGGAACATGCCCGCTTCAAGGGCGAAGAGGGTGACAGCGCGGTACATGGCGCCGCTGTCAATATATCTGTAACCGATCATTGAGGCGAGGCGGCGCGCCATGGTGCTTTTTCCGGAAGATGAATAGCCGTCAATGGCAATTATGATGGGGTTTGCGGAGTTGGTCACGGGAGAATTTCTGAAATGTTATACTGAATGTTGAACATGAGAGATGTGCCGCCTTTATGGGGCTGAGCAAAAGCAATTCCGGCACTGAAATTCCGGACTCTGAGGCCACCGCCCAGGCTGAAACCTGAAAGGAAGCTGCGGGAGTATGTGCTCATGTCCGTGCGGCTCTTGTAATTATATCCTAAAGAAAGGTAATAATTGGGGCTTGCCACAAGGTCAAGGCCGAATATGAGGTGACGGAATAAATTGCTCATGAACTTGTCTTTCATCACAGCCACAGAGCCGGCGGAACCATCTCCGGGGTCAATGTAAGGGAGTTTCCATTTTGTCAGGTTCCAAGCAGTGACAGAGAAGCGAACCGGAAAAGAGCCGAAGCTCTGGCTCCACCCAAGGCGGAGGTCAATGGGGAGACGCTCATACACCTGATCAAAACGCTTGACCTGGCCGCCCAGATTGGCTGCCACCACGGACAGGGACAGATCCTTGTCCGGATTATAAAAGTTGATGCCGAGGTCCACCGCCAGGGCAAATGCGCTGAAGTCAGCATAATTGCTGTACGCACCCTTGAGATTGATGCCGCCGCGGAGGTATCCGGTGATGTCATGACTGTACAGACCGCTGAAAGTGACGTCCTTGGGAGAAAATTCACCCACAATCGAACCGTCCGGGAGGGCTTCTTTCATTGCGCCGTAACCGTAATACTGGATTGCGGCCGACCAGGCACCGCGCTCAGAAAGGGAATGACCGTAACGTACACCGGCAAAATTGGCACCGCCGAAGTAACGCATATAATTGAGAGCCAGCGAGCCGGACATTTCCCGTCCCATCAGGGCCGGGTTCTGGTCCACCACCGTGATGTCATCATCCACCAGGGTGATGTTGGCACCACCGAGGCCGAAAACCCTTGCCGAGGAAGTGATGTTCAGGAAAGAATATGCCGAACTGCCGTCCTGACCGTGAGCCGGGACGCAGAACAGTATTATAATAAGGAGTGCTGTAAAGCGTAAAATTTTTATCATTGACAAGACACTTATAAGATGATAACGGAATTTTGTCCGTTCTATTGCAGAGGGGTCAGAAAGCAGTGTTAAATCGGCCAAGAATTTTTAAGTTAAAAGTGTTAAAACGCGGGCGGAGTATAAAAAATGTTGCATAGATTTATAAAAAATTGAAAATAATTTATTTTCTTTGCAGACGTTTTGCAAAGACCAAGGTCAAGTACGACCATCACAAGAGGGATTATATACCTCCACAAGGATACATAACTTATTAACAGTCAGGTGAGTCTAAACCATGAAAAAGACCCCGAAAAAAAGACCCGGTAAGGAGGGATCGCGTGCCGTCATGCGTTCCTGAAATTTTGTGTCCGCACAGAACAAGAACTTAAAGAAAAATAACTTAAAACACTAATCATCAAAAAACTCCTTGCATGAAGAACATTTGTTTACAAATGACCCGGAAGGCAACACTGGCACTAACCCTGGTGCTGATGTGCGCATTCCCGGCTTTGGCGCAGAGAATCACTGTTACCGGAACAGTGTACGAGCCTGAAGGCGAACCCGCCATCGGTGCCAGCGTTGAAGTCAAAGGCGTGGCAAACTACGGCGTGGCAACAGACTTTGACGGAAATTTCCGTCTGGAAGTCAACCCGGATGCCACACTGGTAATTTCCTATGTTGGCTGTGACACCCAGGACGTACCGGTTGAGGGTCGCACCAATATTGAAGTACATCTTACAACCAACACCGTTGCTATGAACGAACTGGTGGTGGTAGGTTACGGCCAGGTAAAGAAGGCTGACGCTACCGGTTCTGTTGGTGTTGTAAAACCGAGTGAAATTGAAGCCGGTCTGGCCACCACCGCCCAGGACCTCCTGGTAGGCGCGAGCCCCGGTGTTGTTGTATCCACAGCCGGTGGTGACCCCGCAGGCGGCGCGAGCATCCAGATCCGCGGTGGTGCATCACTGAGCGCATCCAACGCACCCCTTATTGTGGTTGACGGAGTGCCCATGGACGGAAATACCGTAACCGGTTCATCCAACCCCCTGGGACTTGTAAACCCGGAGAACATTGAGAACATGACCATCCTTAAGGACGCCTCCGCCACCGCCATCTACGGTTCACGTGCGTCTAACGGTGTGATTATCATCACCACCAAGCGCGGTAAAGCCGGCCGTCCTCAGGTTAACTTCTCTGCAAACTTCTATGTAGCTACTCCGCGTAACTACCTCAACATGATGGACGCTTCCACCTTCCGTAACTTCATCCTGAACACATACGGAGAGGACAGCCAGCAGGCCGCTCACCTGGGCACAGCCAATACCAACTGGCAGAAGGAAGTACTGCGCACCACCTTCTCACATGACTACAGCCTGTCAGTGGGTGGTACAGCCGGATTCCTCCCTTACCGAGTTGCAGTGAACTACACCAGCACTGACGGTGTGGAACGCGGAACCAGCAATGACCGTCTGGGCGCATCAATCAACCTGACCCCCTCATTCTTTGATGACCTGCTCAATGTAAGCGCCAATGTAAAGGGTTCTTACATTACCAATAACTATGGTAACGGCGCACTCGGCGCAGCAGTTGCCATGAACCCCACCCTGCCTGTTTACACAGACGCTCCCGCATTCATGAATTACACCACATATCTGAATGGTGCTCTGATTGCAGGACCTGACAGCCAGGGACAGGAAATCAACAACCTTTACACCAAGAACCCCGTATCACTGTGGAAAGAACACCACTCCAAGTCCAAGGTTTACCAGAGCGTTGGTAACCTGCAGGTTGACCTGAAGATGCCTTTCCTGCGTGAACTGCGCGCCAACCTCAACCTGGGTTATGACTATAGCCACGGTGAAGTGTGGAACAGCGAGACTCCTTTCTCACCCGCAGCATGGGACGGAAACTTTGCCGTTCACGGTGATAACGGAAACGCCGTTTATATCAAGGAAGGTTACGGCACAGCCGGCAAGCAGAACGCAGAGCGTTACACCCTGCTGCTTGACTTCTACCTCAATTATAATAAGGAATTCAAGGCCATCAACTCATCAGTTGACGTGACAGCCGGTTATTCATGGCAGCGTTTTGAAAACAACAACCACTCAATCAACCGTGTCAACCCGCTGATTGCCAACTCAACAACAGTTGTAACAGATCCCAACCTGAACGGAGGCCAGCCCACAGCTATCGCACAGTTTGCCGGTTACCAGTTCTCACCGGTAGAATATTACAAGAGCCGTTACCAGCTGGTATCATTCTTTGGCCGACTGAATTACATCTTCATGGACCGTTACCTGCTGACAGCCACAATCCGTCGTGACGGTACTTCCCGTTTCGGCAAGGACCACCGCTGGGGTAACTTCCCCTCAGTAGCCCTGGGTTGGAAACTTCTTGAAGAAGACTTTATGTCCGGTGCACGCGGCATCATGAACGAACTGAAAGTGCGTGTCGGTTACGGTATCACCGGTCAGCAGGACCTCGGCGGTGATTACTTCCCTTACCTGCCTATCTATAATGTACTGCCTGATGAAGGTAACACCTATCCCATTGACGGCACATATGTACAGATTGCATATCCTGAAAAATACAACGCCGCCCTCAAATGGGAGGAAACCAATACCTGGAACGTAGGTATTGACTATGCATTCCTGAACAGCCGCATCAACGGTAGCATTGAATTCTATCAGCGCAAGACCAAGGACCTCCTTGTTTACGCCAACTATCCCGCAGGCTCCAACCTGTCAAACATGGGTAACATCAACCTCGGTGACCTGAAGAACACCGGTATTGAATTCAACATCAACACCCGTCCTGTTGTTACACATGACTTTGTATGGAACTCCAACCTGAACCTTGCCTGGAACAAGAACAAGATTACCCGTCTGGCCGAAGGTGCTGATACATCTACCGGTGGAATCGGTAACGGTGTAAATGTACAGAAGCACCAGGTGGGCGAAGCCGCTTACTCATTCCTGGTTTACGAGCAGGTATTTGACTCCAACGGCAATCCTCTGGAAGGTGTTTACGTTGACCAGAACGCAGACGGTATCATCAATGACGATGACAAGATCTTCTACCACCACGTTCACCCTGATATCACCGTAAGCTGGCACAATACATTCAATTATAAGAACTGGGACTTCGGATTTGTACTGCGCGGAGCCTTTGGCAACTGGGCTTACAACAAATCCCAGAACAGCAACTCCTTCCTGTCCACCACAGCGTCCGCACCTCTGGGTAACCTGATGGACAACACATATCTGTTCACCAGCACCCAGTCCACAGAACTGAACCTGAGCAGCTACTGGGTACAGAACGCATCATTTGTACGCTGTGACAACATCACCCTGGGTTATACCTGGCACAACCTGCTCAAGAACAACCTGCGCGTAAGACTGTTCGGCGCAGTACAGAATCCTTTTGTCATCACCAAGTACAAGGGACTTGATCCGGAAGTGATCTATCAGCAGGGTATTGACAACAATCCTTATCCCCGTCCCATCACCTTCACCGTTGGTGTTGTGGCTAACTTCTAATATCAAGGACGTATAGATTTAAGTAAAGCAATATGAAACTTACCAAATATATCGTTGCGGGTGCCATAGCCCTGATGGGCGCCACCTCCTGCGTAGGCGACCTTGACCTTACCCCCAACGACTCCCACAATAAACTTGAGCTCACTTCAGCAGAGGAGTGGGACGGCTTCCTGGCCCGTCTGTACGGTAACCTTTACCGCGATGACATCATCTCCTGCTCAGACGGCGGTGCCGGTACCTTTACCCGTACACACTTCAACCTCCAGGAAATTGTAGCCGACGAGTGCTTCATCTCCCAGAAATGGAATGACCCCGGTTACCAGCCCCTGAACTTCAACACCTGGAGCTCTGATAACGAATGGATTTACGCTGCCTTTGCCCGTGAATTCTTCACCGCCAAGATGGCAGCCGAATTCCAGGCCAAAATGGAAGAAGATGGAGTGAAGTACTTCACACAGGAAGAAGTTAACGCCCGTATCGCCGAGGCTTCAGCCATCCGCGGTCTGGCTTACTACATGATGATTGACCTGTTTGGCCGCGGTCCCTGGGTGGACAAGACTTCTGTGACCGGTTCAATTCCTCCCACCTACGAGCGTGCCGAGCTCTTTGAAGCCATCACCGCTGAACTTGAAGCCGCCATCCCCAACATCAAGCCCGGCATGCAGCAGGCCTACGGCCGCGTAAGCCGTGAAGGTGCCCAGGCTCTTCTGGCCAAGCTGTACCTCAACGCAGAGGTTTACACCGGCACAGCCATGTGGGACAAGTGCGCACGTGTCTGCCAGCAGATTGCCAATTCCGGCCTGAAGCTTGCTGATGATTACCGTTTCCTTTTCTGCGCCACCAATGACAAGTATGTCAACAAGGGCGAGATCCTGTGGGCCGTTCCCCAGGAACAGGGCCGCATGAACACATGGGGCGGTACAACTTACCTCACCGCCGGTGCATGGATTGAATCCGTACCCGTTGAAGTTCTTACCCGCCTCAATTACAGCGGTGACGCATGGTCAGGCCTGCGTCTGCGTCCCGAGCTGTCACAGGCACTTCTCGGTGACCCCCGCCGCATGATTTATGAAGGTTCTTTCCAGGAAGCAATTCCTGACCTGGCTGCATTTGATGAAAACTCCTGCGGTTACATGATGATCAAGTACAGCAACAGCCCCGAGGATGACTACGAGAACACCGCCGGCGCCAAGAACAATAACAACGCCATGTCCAACATTGACTATCCTCTGTTCCGCCTGGCAGACGTTTACCTGATGCTTGCCGAGTGTCAGCTCAACGGAGTTCAGTGTGACGGTCTCAATTACCTCAACCAGGTGCGTGCCCGCGTAGGTCTTGACCCCGTAACCACTCTGACACCTCTGACCCTTCTCCACGAGCGTCAGTGCGAGCTTTACATGGAAGGCCACCGTCGTTCAGACCTTATCCGCTTTGGCCGTTACACCGGCAATACCTATCTGTGGAGCTGGAAGAACGGTGTATATGAAGGCGGTTCAATTCCTGAATACCGCGCTCTGTTCCCCATTCCTTACCAGTATGTAAACACAGTGGGTCAGAACCCCGGTTATTAATGGTCTAACCTTCAAATCAGTATAAAAACGATATGAAATTCGCCAAAATATTCATGGTCATGGCCGCAGCCGGCGCCATGGCAACCGGATGCTCTGACGTAACGGATCCCGTTTACCAGGAACCCAATGCATCCACCTTCCTGCTCAATGTTCCCCCGCTGCAGGATCAGTACTTTGAGCTCAATCCCACCGGCACCTTTGAACTGGTGTGCAACGGTCAGCCTTCATACGGCTTCAGCGCCATCACCGTTTACGGCGCCGAGGTATCTCTGACAGAGGACTTTGCAGATTATAAGACTCTTCAGAGCACCGGTACAGGCACACTTTCCCGCATGACATTCAAGGCCGAGGACCTGGCAATCGCTCTGTGCGAACTCCACGGAGTAACCTCTGATGAGGATTATGTGGACCAGGGTGTTGAAAAGGTTTACTTCCGCGGTACCGCTTATATTGACGGAATTGAAAGCTCATATGTAAAGACCGCCAATGTGGTATCTCTGAACAAGGTTCAGGGTTACTTTGCGCTGCCTCAGCCCGGTGCCATCTGGTGTATCGGTAACTATCCCGACGGATGGAAGGAACCCGCAGAAGGCAACGCAGAAGCTCTCAAACCTTACCGCCTGTTTGAGAAAGCTGATGAAATCGGTTCCAAGATTTACTTTGGACAGATTGACTTCCAGACCAATGACATCATCTTCCGTTTCTATACAGTCCTGACCGGCTGGGATGGCGGTGATTCTTACGGTCCT
This sequence comes from uncultured Bacteroides sp., assembly GCA_964571405.1. Lineage (GTDB taxonomy): Bacteria > Bacteroidota > Bacteroidia > Bacteroidales > Muribaculaceae > CAG-873. The sequence goes on from CAZNBD010000016.1 coordinate 21,650, forward strand.
ACCGGAGGTCCGAATGCCGACGAACCCGTTCCGTTCCCCGAATTTGTAGAGGGTTATGTTCTTGTTAAGGATATGTATCAGACCAAGGACTCATTCAAGTTCCCGAACTATCAGGGTATTGTGGACATGACGGTTGACTTCTCCAACGCCGCCGCTCCCATGGCAACACTGACCACACCGGAATAATCACTCTTACCGATTGTTACTCAACAAGTAAAGCAAAAATTTAGATATGAAAAAGATATCCATTTTCGCCCTTGCGGCTGCCATGATCGGTCTGAGCGCTTGTGACGAATACACCCTGCCCAATCCCCCGGCGCAGTCCAATCCCTCCGAGCCTGTGTTCCAGGCTTCAGGACTGACTGTAACCACAGAGGCTGCGGCTGTTAATCTGCCCGCCCTGCGTGATGCCAACGAGTCACCGGTGCTGGCAAGCTACACACTGGTAGACTTCCCCGTAAACAACTCACTGAAGCTGGTTCTCCAGATTTCCGAGACAGAGGACTTCTCTGTTTACGGAGAGGTTCCCACCATCCTGGACGACGTAAACAACGTTTCAGTTTCCGTTTACGATTTCCAGAATGTTTACTCCACCACCATCACCCGTTCACTTGACACCAAGACCATCAATACCCGTTATGCCGCTTACTCAGTAAACGGAAACGAGGTGGTACGTATCGGTGGCCCGGAAACATTCTATGCCCCCGCCACACTGGAAGTTACTCCGGTTCTTCTCACACATGAGATTGAAGAAGCTTACTATCTGGTTGGTGACTTCTGTGACTGGAAGGTTAACGCCGGTAAGCTGATGACCAAGGTAAATCCCGGTAACCAGTACGATGAACCTGAATTCACTGTTAAGATTGACGTGACAGAAGACCAGGCCGCAGCCGGTTTCACCTGGAAGATTGTACCTGCTTCAGCTCTGTCAACCAACTCATTTGAGAATGCGTATGGCTGCGAACCCACATCAGAGTCCGGAGATGCCGGTCACCTGATTGCCGCACCTGAGACAGAGGCCAACGCCGGTGTAATCTATGAACCCGGTTCATACCAGATTACAGTGGATATGTTTGCCCTGACTTACAAGGTGGGTCTGGCTTACGAGTTCCTCTATGTCAACGCAAACGGTTACTACACAGATGCTGATCGTATGCTCCGTCTTGCCACAACCGACTATGTCCATTATAACGGTGTGGCTCGCGTTAACAAGTCCTTCAGTCTTGCCTGCCAGACTGACCTCAGCGTAGGTGTATTCTATGGTCAGGACGGCGATATTGAGGATAAAGACGGTGTAATTACCACCCACATGGCTCTTGTAACAGATAAAAATAAGATTGCCAAGTTCAGCACCGGCGGTAACCAGCTGTACTTTGTCAAGGCAGCTCTCAATGACCTCACTATTGAGATTTCACCCATTGATGTTATCAGCATCGTAGGTGCTTTCAACGGCTGGGATGTTACAGATCCTAAGGCCGTGATGACACCTTCTAACCGTAATTGCACATGGACTATCAGTAATGTAAGTCTGCCCGCAGATGAGTTCAAGTTCTGCGTAAACCACGCATGGACACTTTCCTTCGGTGGTGAACTGAATCACATTGTTGAAAACGGCGGCAACCTCAAGGTTGACGAGGCCGGTGTTTACGATGTTGTACTTGACTTTACTCAGTACCCGAATACAGTAACTCTGACTAAGAAATAATCTTCTTTGCAAGGTTAATATGAAATCTCCCGGCAGACGCCACGCTGCCGGGGGATTTTTTTGTTGTGTATGATGTGCGGAGTGGGAAAAAATGTGTAACTTTGCCTGTAAAAATAAGAAGAACAATGAAAGAGAAAATCCAGGCACTGCGCAATGAACTGGCGGCCCTGACACCTGAACAGGGAGCCGACATTGAGGCTTTACGCATTAAATATCTGAGTAAAAAGGGATTAATCAACGGACTGATGGCAGACTTCCGCACGGTACCGGCTGAGGAAAAGCCGGCAATCGGAGCGTCTCTCAATGAGCTGAAGGCCTTTGCCACAGAGCGCATCGCCGCCCTGAAAGCAGCAGCCGGCACGGCCGCCGTATCAGAGCGTCTTGACCTGACGCGCACCGCAGCTCCCCTTGCTCTCGGTACGCGTCATCCGCTGAGCCTGGTACGTGAGCAGATCATTGATATTTTCCGCCGTCTGGGCTTTACCATTGCCGAGGGTCCGGAAGTGGAAGATGACTGGCACGTGTTCGAGAGTCTGAATTTTGCTCCTGACCATCCTGCGCGAGACATGCAGGATACGTTCTTCATCACCCGAAATCCGGATGTGCTGCTGCGCACCCACACCTCCAGCGTACAGACGCGCGTGATGACCACGCAGAAGCCTCCTATCCGCATCCTCTGTCCCGGACGCGTTTACAGAAACGAGGCCATCTCCGCCCGCGCGCACTGCTTCTTCCATCAGGTTGAAGCCCTGTATGTGGACCGGAATGTCACATTTGCAGACCTGCGTCAGACCCTCCTGTACTTTGCCCGCGAGATGTTCGGCCCTGAGACCCAGATACGACTGCGTCCCAGTTACTTCCCCTTCACCGAGCCGTCAGCAGAAATGGATATCAGCTGTAACCTCTGCGGGGGCAAGGGCTGCTCTTTCTGCAAGGGTACGGGCTGGGTTGAAATCCTTGGCTGCGGCATGGTGGACCCCAATGTGCTTGAGGCCTGCGGAATAGACTCCAAGGAGTACACCGGATTTGCCCTCGGAATGGGAGTTGAACGCATCACCAACCTGAAATACCGCGTCAGTGACCTGCGTCTGTTCTCAGAGAACGATGTCCGCTTCCTGGAGGAATTTACAGCAGCCCGCTGATCTTTATCGGAAATGACACGCGCTCAGAGGTATAAGGAAATCATCCGCCGCTTTGAGCAGGAAATGCCTCAGCCCCGGACGGAACTGAGGTATGAGAATCCGTACCAGCTCCTTGTGGCTGTGATACTTTCAGCGCAGTGCACGGACAAGCGGGTCAATATGGTTACGCCGGAGTTCTTCCGTCATTTTCCGGATGTAACATCCCTGTCCCGGGGCACAGCGGAACAGGTTTATGAGCTGATCAAGTCAATATCATATCCGAACAACAAGACGCGTTCCCTGCTTGGGATGGCGCGTAAGCTTGTGGAGGATTACGGCGGTCAGGTGCCTGACAATATTGATGAACTTCTGACCCTCCCCGGTGTGGGGCGCAAGACGGCAAATGTAATTCTGTCAGTGATTTATGACAAACCCACCATGGCCGTAGACACCCATGTGTTCAGGGTTTCAGAGCGCCTGGGCCTAACCACCGGCTCCAAGACACCCCTCAGTACGGAGAAGGTCCTCACGGCCAACATACCTCAGGAACTCATTGCGCGGGCACATCACTGGCTTATCCTGCACGGGCGCTACGTGTGCAAGGCCCGGAATCCGGAGTGTAAGGAATGTTTTCTGGCCGATGTGTGCCGGAGGCATACACGTCAGGAGCAGGTGCGTAAGAAACTGGAAAAGATTGACCCGGAACTTGCCGGGAATTAAGAATGGACGAGGATAATCTTTTTATATTCATCATAGAGATGCTGGGCACAGTGGCCTTTGCCATCTCGGGCATACGCCTTGCCGCAGCCAAGCGCTTTGACTGGTTCGGCGCTTATGTGGTGGGACTTATAACTGCCATAGGCGGTGGAACGCTGCGCGATATACTCCTTGGCATCCCGGTTTTCTGGATGGGTACGTCCTCATTCCTTGCCACCACTTTCCTCTCCCTCGTCACCGTGATAATATTCCGGAAGGCTCTGGTGAAGGGCATGCGTACCATCTTCCTTTTTGACGCCATCGGTCTGGCGCTCTTTGTGGTGGTGGGAATTGAAAAGACTCTTGCAGAGAATTACCCCATGTGGGTTGCAGTGGTGATGGGAATCATCACAGGCTCATTCGGCGGAATTACGCGAGACATCCTGATCAATGAGGTTCCCCTGTTTTTCCGGAAAGATATTTATGCCACAGCGTGCCTTGCCGGCGGTGTGGTTTACTGGCTGTGTTCCCTGATTCCGGGGCTGAATGTAATCATCATCCAGAGTGCGTGCGCGCTCACGGTAATAGGGCTGCGAATAGCAGCGGTGCACTGGAACTGGAGCCTCCCCATCCTGCAGGTTGACCCTAAAGACCTGCCGGAGGATGTGGATTTTTAACAAAAAATTTACAGGCAAGGGGCTTAAAATTCGTGAAAATTGAAAAATAATGTGTAATTTAGAGCCCTGATTCCGGCTCTGCGTCCGTCACGGCCGGATTTAAGTACTTAACTGACTATAACATTCAAATCATATCATTAACAACATTATGAAATTCAGACTGTTTCTATGCCTGATGCTGTTGATGGCAAGCATAGCTCCGGCCATGCAAGCTGCCACCGTACTCGGAGTAGTGGTAAACGGCACCAACGGAAGTCCGGTCTCCGGAGCGATGGTGACGCTTTCCTCCGGAACAAGCACATCAACCAACTTCAACGGGCAGTTCCGCCTGGACGCCCCTGACGGCACTGACCAGACCCTCAGTGTAACCTGCGATGGATTCCAGTACTATGGTGCCAACATCACCATAAGCGGCGGAGTCAATAACCTGGGCGAAATCCGCCTGCAGACCATGGACTTCAACCAGGACTTCTACGGCGATGCAGAGGATATCATCTTTGATGAGGCCCTGATGGAGGACGAGGAAGGCACCTCACAGGGAATCAGCTCTCTGTCAGGCGCAAGTGACAATGTATTTTACAATACGGCGTCCTATAACTTCGGCCCGATGTATTACCACTTCCGCGGCTATGACAATATGTACCAGGCCGTTTATATCAACGGCATTGAGTTCAATGACCTGATCCGCGGACGTTTCAATTTCTCCACCCTTTTGGGCATGACCAGCCGCGCTTTCCGCAACAAGACCACCAACATTGGCCTTGAGGCAGCAAATTATGGTTTCGGAGACTTGGGCGGCAGTGTCAATTACAACACTGTAACAGATACTTACGCACCCGGCTTCAACGGTTCTGTGGCTTACACCAACTCCAATTACATGATGCGCGCCATGGCCACATACGCTTCCGGCCTTAACAACAAGGGCTGGGCTTTCACCATCAGCGGTATCGGCCGTTATGCCAAGGAAGGTATCATGAAGGGTACTTTCTATAACAGTTACGGACTGTTCCTGTCTGTGGAGAAAGTATTCAACAGCAGCAACAGCCTGACACTTACAGCCTTTGGCGGTCCCACACAGCGAGCCACCGGCCGTGCGACATATCAGGAAGTTTATGACCTGACTGATGACAATCTCTATAACCCCGACTGGGGCTGGCAGGACGGCAAGAAGCGTTCAGCCCGCATCACAGAGACTTTTGACCCCACCGTGATCCTGAACTGGCTGCACAAGAAAAACAATACCACAGTCAATACAGCAGTTGCTTTCCGCTCCGTTTACTATAACCGCACCGCGCTGCAGTATTACAAGGCTCTTGACCCCAATCCCACTTACTACCGTTACCTGCCCTCTTACTACGAGGATGACAGCGAGCAGTATGACCTCTATTACAATCTGTGGAAGACAGATGATTCCTTCCGTCAGATTAACTGGGATAACCTGTACAATATCAACTATCTGAACAATATCCAGAACCAGGGCCTGGCAGAAGCTGACCGCAAGGGTTCCTCTTACATCATGGAGAACCGCATCAACCATCAGCTCAACGCCATGTTCAACTCATATATCAACACCCGCCTCAACAGCGTGATAAGTCTTCAGGCCGGTATAAGCTTCAATTATACCAAGAGCATGAATTACAAGACAGTCCGAGACCTGATGGGCGGCGAGTTCTGGCTTGACGTTGACCCCTTCAGTGACCGAGACCTGGCCATTGCACCTCAGAACCTTCAGAATGACCTTGACAATCCTAACCGCCATGTGGGCAAGGGAGAACGCTTCGGATATGATTACGATATCCACGCCCTCCGTGCAGATGCATGGCTGCAGAATGTTATCAATCTTCCCCACTGGGATATCAATTACGGCTTCAAGCTGAGCTATACACAGTTCTACCGTGACGGCCACATGCGTAACGGCCGTGCTCCCAACAATTCACTGGGCAAGTCAGCCACCCTGCGTTATGACAATGCCTCAGTAAAAATCGGCGCACTGTACAAGATTGACGGCCGCAACCAGTTTGCCCTCCATGCAGAGTACGGCACACGCGCCCCGCTGGTGGACAATGTTTTCATTGCCCCCCGCGTAAAGAACTCCGTGGTTGATAATCCTGAAAGCGAGCGTGACCTCTCCGGTGACATCTCCTATATCTGGAATTACCGCCGTTTCCGCGGTTCACTGACCGGATTCTATACCCAGATGGATAACGCCATCGAGCGCAACGGTTTCTATGATGAACGTTACAATACCTATGCCAACTATGTACTCTCAGGCGTAAAGCGTGTATATAAAGGCGTGGAACTGGGTATGGCTTACAAAATCACCCCGAGTGTTACTGCCACCTTTGCCGGCACTTACGCCCGCTTCCAGTACAAGAACAATCCCAAGGGTACCCGTACATTTGAGAACGGACTCTATCCTGATACCACCACCACCATTTACCTGAAGAACTATTATCTGGGTTCCACACCTCAGTATGCCGCCAACCTGGGTATTGACTGGGCCGCTCCCCACAACTGGTTCTTCAACGTGAACGGAACCTGGCAGGGTGACGCTTATGTAAACCTGGCACCTGCTTACCACGAGGCACTTCCTGACCTGTGGGAACAGTTCGGAAACTCAGAAGAGGAACTCCGTGCCAAGATTGACGAGCTCTCCACCCAGGACAAGATCCGCAATGCCTTTACCCTGAATGCCTCAATCGGCAAGATCATTTATATCAACCGCCGCGTGAGCCTGAATATAAACGTAAATGTGAACAACATCCTCAATAACCGCAATGTTGTGACTTACGCTTATCAGCAGGGACGTCTTGATACCAAGAATTATGACCGGAATGCATTCCCCAACCGACTGAGCTACGCACAGGGAATCCGTATCTTTGTTAACGCCGGTATCCGGTTCTAACCCCCGACAGCCAAATGGATATGAAATTCAAAGCTTTATATTTAGCAGCGGCTGTTGCCGCCAGCTCCGCGCTCGTTTCATGTGACGATGACTTTGCCCGTCCTCCCATGATCATGCCGGAGGCCCCCTCCATTGAAACCACTTCCACCATCCCGGTGGTAAAGACCACTTTCTGGAGCGGAATGAACACTCCCATGGAGATTGGAACGGATGAAAACGGAGACTCTGTAATCATCCGCGGCAGAATATGCTCCTCAGACGCCTCAGGCAATATTTACAAGAGCCTGATTGTTCAGACTGTGGATGAGGAAGGCAAGCAGTGGGCCCTCACATTTGCCGTCAACAAGACCAGCATGTATGAGACTTACAAGTACGGTCAGGAAGTTTATATCAATCTGACCGGCATGTATGTGGGTTCATATAACGGTCTGATGCAGTTTGGCGGTCTGAGCGGAAATCAGATGGGATTCATGGACGCAAATCTCTTTACGAGCCACGCCATAACTTCCGGACTTCCCAAGCTGGCAGAGGTTGATACCACCGCCACCACAATTTCCGAGCTTGTAGCTGCCAAGGCTTCATCTGAATCCATGATGCAGTGGCAGAGCCGTCTGGTGCGTGTTGAAGGCGTGCAGTTTGAGGAACCGGGCGCAACATACGCCACAGACCAGAATACAAACCGTTATGTCAAGGACGCAGACGGTAACCGCCTGCTGATCCGTAACAGTTCATACGCTTCATTCAAGAATGAAAGACTCCCCGGCGGAACCGGCAATATCACAGGTATTCTGTCTTACTACAGCTCAGACTGGCAGATTCTTCTGATTGATGAAGAAGGCGTGCAGGGCTTTGACGGAATTGTGGAGCCTGACCAGCCTCAGGGACCCACAGAGGCAGTTCCCTCACTGAGCGAGGACTTTGATGCCGAAACCAAGATACCCGCAGGGTGGACAGCCCTGAAGGTATTGGGTGACAAGGACTGGTACGTACGTGAGTTTGACGGTCAGAATTATGCCACTATGACCGGTTACAAGGGCACAGCACCCTTTGACGCATGGCTGATTTCACCGGCAGTTGATCTTGACAAATCCCCGGCCAAGGTGCTCAACTTCCGCACCCAGGTAAACGGTTACGGAAGCACCACCACCAAGATGCAGGTTTATGCCCTGACAAGTACGGATCCCGGCAAGGCCACCATGACGGAACTGACCGCCACTTGGGCCACCGCTCCCGCCTCCGGTTACTCTGAATGGGTCAACTCCGGCAAGATAAGCCTTGAGGCCCTCTCCGGAGTGGTGTACATCGGTTTCCGTTACACCGCCACTCAGGATGCCAATTACGCCACATGGTGCGTGGATAATGTGGTTATCGGTACCAATGAATAATATATATCAATGATGCCCCGATGAAAAATTATATAAAATATTATTTACTGCTGAGTGTGGCCCTTATAATCGGTGCCACCTTTGCGGGCTGTCAGGATGATTTTGACGCCCCTGAAGTCAATGTGCCTCAGGCCACCATCCAGCCCAATATTACCATTGCGGAACTCAAGGAGCTCTTCTGGAATGACGCAACCAATTACGCAGATTCCATTTATGACCCTGAGAACCCTGACACACATTATGTGATAGCGGGCCGCGTGGTAAGCTCCGATGAGGCTTCCAATGTGTTCAAGAGCCTTGTTATCCAGGATGAGACCGCGGCAATTGCCCTCAGTATCAATTCCTATAACCTTTACCTCAATTACCGTGTGGGACAGGAGATTGTTGTTGACCTCACCGGCATGCATATCGGTAAATATAACGGTTACCAGCAGCTCGGCCGCCCCGAGTGGTACGCCAACGGCAATGCCTGGGAGGTGACTTTCATGTCTCCCGAGTTCTTTGCCGCCCACGCACAGCTGAACGGGCTGCCTGATGTGTCAAAAATCGATACTCTGACTGTTCCCAATTTCAGCATTCTTTCCATCAATCCTGAAAATCTGCGTAAGTATCAGAGTCAGCTGGTACGCCTGCAGAATGTGCACTTTGAAAACGGCGGTAAGGAAAAATTCTCCACATATCATTCTTCCGGTGATAACCAGAACCTTGTTGACCAGAGCGGTCTTACACTTACAGTGCGCACCAGCGGTTATTCAAATTTCTGGAACCAGCTTCTGCCCACCGGAAACCTTGATGTTGTCGGTATCCTGAGCTTCTACGGCACTACAGGTTGGCAGCTTATCCTGATTGATGAGGCCGGCTGCATGCCGGTGGGAGAACGTCCGGGCGCCAAGGATAATCCTTACACAGTTCAGGAAGCCATTGCCGCTCAGGCCGCAGGCGGAACAGCCCAGGGTTGGGTGAAGGGTTACATTGTTGGTACCCTCCAGCCTGAGGTTGAGACTGTAACATCTTCTTCTGATATAGCATGGGAGGCACCCTTCCTGATCAATAACACCCTTGTTGTGGGTCCCACAGCGGATACCCGTGACATTCAGGACTGCCTGCTGGTTCCCCTGGCAATGGGCTCGGCTTTCCAGAAATTCGGTAACCTGCGTGACAACGAGACCAACTTGGGTAAGGAAGTCCTCTTCAGCGGTACTCTGACCCAGTACATGGGTACTTACGGCGTGACCGGAAACAACGGCACAACAGATGAATTTGAGATCTCCGGACTTGACATTCCCACCGGTGAATTCCCCCAGGGTAACGGTGAGGAGGCAACTCCGTACAATGTTGCACAGATTGTGGCCATGAATCCCACCAGCACTCAGGAGGCAGTTGCTTCCGGCGTATGGGTCAAGGGTTACATTGTTGGTTCAATGCCCACCGGCGGCAGCAGCACAACTCTTGCCGGCGCTGTCTTCGGTCTGGCAGATGCCGCTACCACCAACCTGGTTCTCGGTCCTACAGCAGACTGCACAGACCCCAACAAGTGTGTAGGCGTTCAGCTGCCCACCAGCATGCGTGATGCCCTGGCCCTGGCCAATGTTCCCGGTAACCTGGGTAAGGTTCTGGCTGTACAGGGTGACATCATGAAGTACTGCGGCGGCCCCGGCGTGAAGAATCTGACTTCACATAAACTTGAGGACGGCGATACTCCCAATCCTCCCACACCTCCTGTTGGTGAAGCCGTAAGCAGCCTTGATGAGAAATTTGAAAGCACTTCCACTCCCACCGGCTGGACAAATACCAAGGTTTCAGGTGACAAGTCCTGGTACTTCACCACTTTTGACAATAACGGTTACGCAGCCATGACCGGTTACAAGGGCACACAGCCTCCGTTTGATTCCTGGCTGATCTCTCCTGCCATTGACATGAGCAAGGTTACCAACAAGGTTCTCACCTTTGATAACCAGGTGAACGGTTACGGAAGTACCACCACCACCATGGGCGTGTTTGTCCTCACCAGCAATGATCCTTCAACCGCCACCAAGACAGAGCTTCAGGCCAACTGGGCCCAGGCTCCCGCCAGCGGTTACAGCGGATTTGTGGCATCAGGAAATATTGACCTGAGCGCTTACAGCGGTACAATCTTTATCGGCTTCCGTTATTACGCCAGCCAGGATGCCAATTACGCCACATGGTGTATTGACAATGTCAAGCTGAACGCTTCCGGCGATACTCCCACTCCTCCGGATCCTCCCACACCTCCCACGCCTCCCACACCGTCAGGTGACGAGGTTTCTATCCTGGCAACATCCATTCCCAATGTGCCCGGTGTGAGCACCGTTGAGGGTTACACATTTGATTTAGAGAAGGGCAGCGGAGCCACAGCTCCTGCCAAGCATGAAAGCACATCTGCAATCCGTATCTATGCCAATAATACCATCAGCATCTCCGGCGGACGTATGGTCAAGATTGTATTCACTCTTGCCAACACCATGCGTTACCGTTACACAGATCTCACCCCCAGCACAGGTACCATCAGCCCCGCGCAGGCTACCGGTGATACCACTGTTACCTGGGTTGGTGACGCATCAGAGGTGACATTTACCGTTGGTGCTTTGGGTGTGTACGGTTCCGAGCCCACAAAACCCGGTCAGATTCACTTTACCAAGATTGAAATCTTCCCCGCAGATTAATCCCATAATCTGAATATACCATAAAGGAGGGTGCCCGCAGCCGCAGGCACCCTCCTTCTTGATATTGGACAAGATTACTTTTATAAATAATAGGTTCTCAATGGCCGTTTCTAATCAAAAAATATATAACTTTGTAACCGTATGACAGCGGTTGATAATAACATAGAACTCTGTGAGAACGGGGAGCAGAAGAGCCGGCCCAGAATGGTTGAGCTTGATATGCTGCGCGGAATTGCAATGGTGCTTGTCATTGCGGATCATTGTCGGATTCAGTTGACTTCCGTATTTGATTATTTTGAGGTACCGGCTTTCTTTGTTGTGGCCGGGTTCCTGATTAACACGCGCAGGTCATTCGGCTCATTTGTGTTGAGCAAGAGCCTCCGGCTCCTTGTTCCCTATATCTTTTATGGCCTGCTGTTCATCCTGGTTTCCATCCCGCTCCGGGGCCTGGTAATTCCCACATATGAAGAATTTATGATTGGTTTAAGCCCAGGTCTCAATTATCCTCTGTGGTTTCTGAAAGCGCTGTACTGGAGTTCTTTGGCTGCTTATATGGTGTTGGCTGTCAACGCTTTGTGTCGCATCAAGGGGGGGGTAATTCTTTCGCTGTTTCTCAGTGTTGCCGCAGCGGTGTTCCTCTATAGGCTTTGGCCTCCAATGTGGATGAAGATATACGGATTCATTCAGGGATTCCAGGCGGTTCCCATGCTTTTATTCGGAGCGGTGCTCCATGAGCTTATCTCACGGTTTGACCTGATGAGTATTCTGGAAAACAAAAAGATACGGTATGTGGTTGCCTTGAGCGGCCTTGTAATCCTGATAGCTGCAAGTTTCATCTGGGACGGTCACATAGAGCTCCACCGCGGGCGCCTGGGAGACAAATATGTATATTACCCGTATGCAATGCTGGTTTTCATTGGATATTTTGCCATAGTGGCAGGTCTTTCTCACCTCAGATGGTTATCACTTCCTGTGGGATATATAGGGAGGTGGTCCCTGTTTATCTTCTGTACCCATGCCATGGTGTTGGAATATGTGGAAAGATACCTTTCTGAGCCGGCAGAGGTTTTTGCAGTCACATTAAGCATATCGGTGATACTGGCATTTGCGGCTTCCAAATCAACCCTGCTCAAAAAATTGTATCTGTTCTGAGGCGGTTACTTTTTTCTTGATTTGAAAGCGTTATAGTATTTTTCAAATGAGGCTCTGAGGCCTTTATTGACGGTGTCCTGCATGACATCCATGTCTGGTGCATGATTGCCTTCAATAAAGACAATTTCATTGTTGTCATTTACCACCACATCCCATCCAACCATAAAGCCGGAACAAGTTTTGTGAGCGTCCGTGCATACGCTCTTTATCTTTTCCCATAAAGGAATTTTGGTGCCCTCAATTTTAAAACCTGTGTCAGGATGTTTCTCAAAAGACTCACCTGCCACATTATAGCCTCGTGAATCAATCTCACCCTTGTCAATATCAATATGGGCATAAATTCCGCCTGCATGGGCATTGTCTACAACAGAAGCACCACACCCCATCCGGAAAAAGGAGCCGAACACATGATGGTCATTTCCGTCTGAGACCGTGACAACTCTTATGGTATTGAGGGATTGGGGATGAAATTTCTGTAATTCAGCACATCCACTTATGCATTGTTCAATAAGTGAATCTGTGGAATAAATCAGATTGAGCTTTTCATTAAAGGAATCAGAGTCAATTTCATCTGACTTGATTTTGAAAATGCCGCTGCCCAAGGAACCGCTTACGGGTTTGACAATAACCTCTTTACAGCCTCTGATCATGTTTATGACCTCCTCCCGAGGAGTTGATTTGTTAACCTCCATGATGGTGCGGTTGACAAATGGAGAAAAATGTTTTAAAAATTTCCGTTTGTCATGGAAGAGAGTGCGTACTTCCGGATCCATGACGGAACGGTAATACTTCTGTGCCAGTGAGACGGAGATGAATTCCTCTTTACGCTGATTGTCAGCACCATATAACTTGAATTGCAGGAACCATTCCTTGAAGTTGTATCTGTATTTTTTGAAGTCGGCCAGGTATGCCTTAGTCAAGGTATCCTTTTCATCTCCTGCTATTTTATTGGCTTCCAGATACTTAACGGCATCGTTGAGAAAACGGGCTTTTTCCTGTCTCTTTATATAGTTTTCAGTATAGATATTCAGGATACCGGTGGAAGATATAATGTTTTTGATTAAATTTTTCATGTTTATAATAAATACAGATGCTTCAGGAGTACAAAACAGAGAGGCTCTGAGGCCTCAAGATGGCGCAAAATTAGTCAATATTTTTGAAGAAAAGGGGGCGGGGAGGGGCTTTTTGCAGAAATTTTGGGGTTTTGATGAAAATTTTTCCAAAAAGATTTGGTGGTTTTAAAAATCTGCCGTAACTTTGCAGCGCAAAAGCAAGGAAGCTGATGCCTCTCCTGCCAAAAAATGGTGTGGTAGTTCAGCTGGTTAGAATACCTGCCTGTCACGCAGGGGGT
>CAZNBD010000017.1:0-15218 GCA_964571405.1 uncultured Bacteroides sp.
GGTTTCTTTAGTGGCATGTACATAAACCCTGAATGCAGTGATGGTATTGACATCAAATTCCGCAGGAGGGTTGCCGTTTTCTTTCAGCATCTCCTGGACTCGCGTAATGCCTCTGTTGAATTTATTGACATACTTCATAACCCTCATGCCTTCTGCCACAATAGGATTACGATAATCATTAACTGCAGGAAAATTCTCCGGACGGGCTTCTCCATATAATCCACCTGCATTCATCACCTCAATATAATCATCAAACTGATACAGCCGGATGGGCATAAAACTTTGATAATCCCTGTGCATACAGGCATTCATCAATAATTCACGTATGGCTCCCTCCGGATAATTCCATTCAGTTCTTTCCCTGAACAGAGATTCCGGTACCGGGCGCTTGGTTATGATAGCATCCCGGACAAATGATTCAAGTATGGGTAGCATCTTGTAGAGTGGCCCGGAAAATTGACGTTCATTCAGAATTTCACCACCCTTATCTTTCCCGGCAAATCTTACAAACTGCACATAGTCACCTAAAAGGAAATACTTGGGATTGATACCGAAAAGTATTATTCCTGCATAAGTGGGACAGTCATTTTCCCGATCATACAGGTGTATTGAGGCAAGCTGGTCCTTGATGGGGCGGTTGTCACTGGAGATGGTTTCTTCATCAAATGCAGCCGGCAGATACTGTGTCCTGATATAATCAATATCCAGGTCCTCCAGTTTTGATTGCAGACAAGGGGTTGCATCAAAGGTGGCCATAAATGAGCAACGGCGCTCTGTCAGAATCCTTTCCTCTGCCTCTGAAGCAATGTCTCGTCTGGGCCCAATGCGTATGAAAACTCTTCCTCGGTACCGTACGGGTGGTAACGGGGAGGGCTTTACTTCCGCAACCAATAATTCGCCTTCAGGAAAACTGAATCTCTCCACAGCCATTGTGGGCAGTGGTAGGATGTTCCCGTCAGAACGAATTCCGGCAATCTTTTTCAGCAGAGCGTCATCCACTTTCATTCCTGCTATGGTGCCGTCATCTTTAGCTCCGATGATCAGGTAACCATTTTTGTGTGAAAATGGCATATCATTGGAAAAAGCACATATAGCCTCACAGAATTTGTCCATATTGCCTGTGCTTGTGGTCAGTTCCACTCGATATGATTCCGGGGACTTCAGCAAGTCCAGTACTTCTTCTTTAGCTATCATTCTGATTTGTTGGATTTCATGATGCAAAAATAAGAAAAATCCATGAGATTAGAAATCGTTATCCTATTTTGTGATTTATTTCCGAAAATTAGTTACCTTTGCATCAAAATCCATCAGATTGATATGAACGATTATTACGCAGTGCGTTTCAGGCTGCCCGTACCCGGACGGGATTTTGCTGATCTTCTGGCTGACGACCTGGGCCAGATTGGCTTTGAAAGTTTTGTTGACGGTGAAAATGAACCCGTTGATGAAATTACCGGTTATGTCCCCGCGGCAGATTTCTCTGAGGAGGCAATCCGCAGCGTGGCTCCTGATGTCCAATTTTCTGCAGAATTTATTGAAGGTCAGGACTGGAACGAGGTCTGGGAGAAGAATTACTTCCAGCCTATTGTGGTGGACGGCACCGTTGTGGTCTGCTCATCTTTCCACACAGATGTGCCTCAGGCCCGGTACCGTATAACCGTTAATCCCAAAATGGCCTTCGGCACCGGACATCATGCCACAACCTGCCTGATGATGCGTGCCATCCTTGAACGCGATTGTAATGGCATTTCCGCCGTGGATATGGGAACCGGCACCGGAATTCTTGCCATACTGATGGCGCTCCGTGGGGCGGAGCATGTCCTGGCGGTGGAAATTGATCCCTTTGCCGCAGAGAATGCCGTGGAGAATGTGGCGCTCAACCTGCCCGGTAAGACAGATGTGGTGGAGATTGTAAACTCAGACGTCACAGCACTGGACGGCCGCGGTGAATGCGCTGACCTCTTCCTGGCCAATATAAACAGAAACATCATCACAGCCGATGTGGCCGCTTATGCCGCCGCAATGCGCCCGGGGGCACAGCTGGTGGTCAGCGGTTTTTATGTTGAGGACCGCCCGGTGGTGGAGGCCGCTGCAGTTGCCGCCGGATTGGCGCCCGTATCTGCGGATGAACTGGACAACTGGTCATCAATGACATTCATCAAGCCCGTAAAATGAAGAAATTCCTCCTTACCATCATTCTGACCCTCACAGCGCTGTGTGCATACTCAGAAACCCACGCCCCGCTGTTTTACTCGGACAAGACCCTCTTTGCCTGGGGTGCCGAGGCCGGAGCCTCAATTGATATGACAGGTAATGACATGTCATCAGTGGATGTGGCCATCAACTTTGGCATGCGCCGTTCATGGCTCAATTTCCTGGGTGTGGGAGTGGCAGCGGATATAATGGTGAGCCAGAGCACCCGCTCCTTCCCCCTGTATGTCAATTTCCGCACATCTTTTGTGAACCGTCCCGCCCTGGCATTCATGGACCTCAAGCTTGGAGCAAGCCTCAATTATCTGGAACACAATCATCAGCAGACCGGCCTGTTCGGATACGCCGGAGTGGGATTCAACCTGGCCCAGAACACCAAGTACTGCTCACATTTATCAATAGGATATACATACCTTCAGCGCCGCCGTGTGGTAGGTCCTGAAATGACACATGATTTCAAGAGCCTCAGCTTCGCCTCCGTAAAATTAGGCGTAACATTCTGACCCTCACGGCATGGATGTATTGAGAAAAGAACTGACCGCCTTTTATGAATCACAGAGACTTGCGGATGAAATATTAGACCGGTCAGTAATAGAGGAGTGCAGGGATAAGGTGCAGAGCGCGGCCCACCTGGAAGGTGACTGCAGGGTTATCACGGATGCCGC
Source organism: uncultured Bacteroides sp. (assembly GCA_964571405.1). Taxonomy (GTDB): domain Bacteria; phylum Bacteroidota; class Bacteroidia; order Bacteroidales; family Muribaculaceae; genus CAG-873. The sequence goes on from CAZNBD010000017.1 coordinate 2,877, forward strand.
GGCTGATTTCTGTTATATATATGGTGGCGCGTTTTCTTTCCTGATAGGCCTGACTGACAGTCAGCTTTATAGTAATGAGCTGAATTCCAGTGATGAGGATGTTATTTACAGCCGCATACATCCTGAGGATATTGTGGATAAAAGGATGCTGGAGTATGAATTCTTCAGGCATGTGGATTCACTCCCTGCAAGCCGAAAAACAGACTTCAAGGCCACCTGCCGCTTCCGCATAAAAGACAGAAACGGCAATTATATATATGTGGAAAACAGCACCCGTGTACTGCGCCTGTCTCCAGAAGGAAAAGTCTGGCTCATCCTCTGCTGTTACAATCTCTCACCCACTCAGGAACTTACACCGGGCATCCGGGCACATATCATGGACACCCTCACCGGAAGTATAAAGGAAATAGCCCTGTCCGGGAGGCGCACCCGCATCCTCACTGACAGGGAAAAACAGATCCTGAGTCTTATCAAGGACGGAAAACTCAGCAAAGAGATAGCTGACATGCTGGGTATCAGCGTACACACCGTAAACCGTCACCGCCAGAACATCCTGGAGAAGCTCAGCGTGGGAAATTCAGTTGAGGCCGTCACAGCTGCTTCACTGATGAAACTTTTCTGATTCCTCCGCACCCTCCGGCTGCAGGAATGGTTATAAATCAGTATTTTGGACTTGCGTAATTGGATGTAACTTTGTCGCCAAAAAAAGCGATGAGAAAAGTTATATCATTATTTATTGCAGGCTTCATAGGCCTGGCAGCGCTCACAGCCCGGGGCGGCAATGACTTTGACTGGGGCAGGGCAACAGTTTACTTTGTCATAACAGACCGTTTTTGTAACGGAGATTCAACCAACGATGTAAATTACGGCCGTATAGTGGATTACGGCTCGGAGCGGATGAATGCCGCCACCTTTCACGGCGGTGACTTCAGCGGCATGCTCCGGAAAGCCAAGGAGGGTTATTTCAGGGACTTGGGCGTTGATGTGGTGTGGATGACAGATGTGTATGAACAGATCCACGGATGGATGTCAGGCAGCGGAGCCGTCAATGATTTCCCTCACTATGGTTACCATGGATATTATCCCCTGGATTACACGCAGATAGATAAGAATTACGGAACCGTGGAGCAGTTCCGGGAGCTGGTTGATACCCTCCACGCTCAGGGAATCCGTGTAATGCTCGGTGCAAATCTGAATGACCCGGGTTATCCCACCCTCCTTGACGCGGTGCAGTACGGATTTGCGGATACCGGCCTGACAGAAGAACAGGCTGCCGCACACATCAGAGACTGGAGTTATGACAGGTTTTTTGAGAACCGCCTCAATTGGGACGGGTGGTATGACCGCGGCTGGATAAGAATGCCGGATGAAGGATGGAATGAGTCTGAGCCCCTGGAGGCAACAGTGTACGGTATGCCTGATTTCAAGGATGAATCGGAGCAACCCGTTTCCATCCCTCCCTTCCTTATTAATAAATGGCGCATGGAGGGAGATGCCAACAATCCCTGGGTGAACCCTGCCGCCTTGACCCTGCGGGAGAACCGCCCCTGGAGCCCGATGCAGTACCTGACAGCGTGGATTTCTTCATGGGTGGAGGAATTCGGAATTGACGGTTTCCGCTGTGATATAGTTGAGAACGTCAGGCTGTACCGCTGGAAAGAACTCAATCAGGCCTGCAACGCAGCCCTTCAGAAATGGAGAGAGAAACATCCTGACAGCCCGGCCGCTGCATGGACTGACTCCTTTTATATGACAGGAGATTATGATATGGCCTCAATAGATTTCAAACCGGATTATGCTGACGCAGGCTTCTCATCCCTGGTAAACTTTTACTTTCCCAAGCACGGAGACCTGGACGGAATAGTATATACCTGGCAGGCGTACGCAGACAGCGTACAGGCTCACCCCGGATGGCAGCCCTTCAGTTACCTCAATAATTCATATAACCGTGATGCGGACATGACAAATATGATTGACTGCGCCACCACGCTGCTGCTGGCCCCCGGTGCGGTGCAGATTTTCTACGGCGATGAAAGCGGCAGAAAACTCAGTGACGCCCGCTTCAACGTTGACAGCAACCAGGCTTTCCGCTCAGATATGAACTGGAATGACATGGACAGCACCCTGCTGACGCACTTCCGCACCCTGGGGCAGATCCGCCGGAACCATCCCGCCATCGGCTTGGGCAGACAGACCGGCATTGACGCACACACCTGCGTCCGCACCCTTGACGGTGATACCGTACTCATTAAACTGCGCCCGGTTGAAAACCGCCCTATAGAGCTGGGCTCCTTCTTTCCGGAAGGTTCAGTAATCACTGAGGCATATACAGGTCAGAAAGCAATAGTTAAAGATAATAAGGTAAGTTTCCCATATTTCCTAAATAATGTCGCTGTCATAACAAATTGATAACAATTTTAAATTTTTTTGGCCAAAAAGGCTTTTTAATTGAAAAAAATATTTAACTTTGCAGACCATAACGGTTCCAATGGGTGCATCATGAGAGAGTTTGTGCCTGCTGGGACCCACATAACTTACGAATTATCAATCAATTTCATGTCTAATTTATTCCACGTATGAAAAAGCTGTTTCTATTGCTTCTGGCAGTGATCACAATGAGCGTGTGTGCGTCGGCTCAGACGCGGACCGTTCAGGGTACTGTCCTGGATGCCGAGAACAATGAGCCGCTCATCGGTGTGTCGGTATCTGCCGGCACCGGGTATGGCGTGGCCACTGACGTTGACGGTAACTTCACCCTGTCAGTTCCCAACTCGGTTAATGAACTCACTGTTTCCTATGTAGGTTACGAAACCCAGCAGGTGGCAATCACAGGTCGTCCCCTGACAATCCTGCTCCAGTCTTCTACAAGCCTGCTTGACCCCGTAATCGTTGTTGCTTACGGTGAACAGAAAAAATCTTCATTCACTGGTTCAGCCGCTGTGGTTGGCGCCGCTCAGATTGAGAAAACTCAGTCAACAAACGTGCTGGACGCCCTCTCCGGTCAGGTTGCCGGTCTTCAGCTCACCAATGAATCCGGTGCTCCCGGTGCTTCAAACCCCACCATCCGTGTGCGCGGTATCAGCTCTATTCTTGCCGGCAAGGACCCCCTGATCATTGTTGACGGTACTCCTTACACCGGTGATATCAACTCTCTCAATACAAACGATATTGAATCAATGTCCGTCCTGAAGGACGCTGCCTCCAATGCACTTTACGGTGCTCGTGGTGCCAACGGTGTCATCCTGATCACCACCAAGCGCGCACGCCTCGGTGAAGCCACAATCAACTTTGATGCAAAGTGGGGTTACCAGCACCGCGCAAGTCAGGACTATAATTATGTAAAGGACCCCCGTCAGTACTATGAACTGTACTACACCGCCCTGAACAACTATGCCATGTACGCACCTGAAGTTGTTGGTCCGGAAGGCGCTCAGCAGCAGATTGGCGGTCTCGGTCTTGATGCAGCAGCTGCCAACGCATGGGCAAACAATAACCTCATCAACGGCGCTTTCGGCCTGGCTTATAACACCATCACAGTTCCTGAAGGTCAGAACCTCATCGGTCTGAACGGCCGCATGAACCCCAACGCCACTCTCGGCCGCATGGTTAACTACGGCGGTCAGGAATTCTGGCTCCAGCCTGACAACTGGATGGACGGCACTTATAAATCAAGCCTCCGTCATGAATACAACCTCAGCGTTAGCCAGGGTACTGAAAAGACAAACTTCTTTGCTTCATTCGGTTACCTCCATAACGACGGTATCATCGTTTCTCCCTCAAACTTTGAACGCCTCACCGGCCGTCTCAGCGCAGACGTCCAGGCCAAGAGCTGGCTCAAAGTGGGTGCCAACATGAGCTATGCTCACATCAACACCCGTGCAATGGACGCTTCTGAAGGTCAGGTTAACTCCTCCGGTAACATCTTTGCATACGCCACTCAGGTTGCTCCCATTTATCCTCTGTTCATGCGCGGCGGTGACCGTCAGATCATGATTGACAGCAACGGCTTCCGTCGTTACGATTACGGTGGCGGCCTCAACGCCGGTCTCAAGCGTCCCTTCATGCCTGGTACTAACGCCATCTCTAACGCCATCCTCAACGCAAATGACCAGACAGTGAACACCATCACTGCCACAGGTTTTATTGAAGTACGTTTCCTGAAAGACTTCAAGTTCACTTCTAACAACAACGTGAACCTGATGGAATACCGCCTGACCAGCTCAAGTAACCCCTTCTACGGTCAGTTTGCCTCACAGGGCGGTAACATTACCAAACAGCACAGCCGCCGCGTGGATTACACCATCCAGCAGCTGTTGAACTGGAACCACATGTTCAATAACCGTCACAATGTATCTATCCTTGTCGGTCATGAATGGTACAAACAGACTGTTGAACACCTGTACGGAACAAAGAGCAACATGTTCCTGCCTGACAACTATGAACTCAACAACGCCATCATCAACGGCGATATAGGTTCTTACACCACAATGTATAACAACGAAGGCTGGCTGGCCCGCGCACAGTATGACCTGGACAGCAAGTACTTCTTCTCAGCTTCTATCCGTCGTGACGCTTCCTCACGCTTCCATCCCAAACACCGCTGGGGTACCTTCTGGTCAGCCGGTGCTGCATGGATCCTGAGCAAGGAAGAATGGTTCACTCCCACATGGGTTGACAACCTCAAACTGAAGATCTCTTACGGTGAACAGGGTAACGATAACATCGGTAACTTCCGTTACACCAACACATATGATCTGGTTAACTCTGACGGTTCTCCCTCCCTCGTACCTGCCACCCGCGGTAATGAAAACATCACCTGGGAAAAAGGCGGTAACCTCAACGCAGGTGTAGAATTTGACTTCTTCAGCGGCCGCCTCAGCGGTGGTGTCGAAGCTTTCTACCGCAAGACTTCTGACATGCTTATGTCATTCCCCCTCCCCGCTTCTTCAGGCTTCCTCGGTTACTATGACAACGTTGGTGACATGAAGAACGTGGGTGTTGAAATCAATCTGTCCGGTGACATTATCCGCACCCGCGACTTCCGCTGGAGCGCCAACCTGAACTTCACCTGGTACAAGAATGAAATTTCCAAGCTCCCCGATGAACGTAAGAACATCAACCCCGCTGACCGCTCCAAGTTCCTCGGACTTGACGACAAGGGTAACGTTACTGAATATTACGGTTACACCGGTTCAGGTATCCTCTATGCTGAAGGTATTCCCATGTACTCTCTCCGCATGAAGAAGTACGCCGGCGTTAACCCTGAAAACGGTATGGCAATGTACTACGTTGTTACTCAGAAGCCCGTTGAAGGTCTCAATACAGATCTCCAGGAGAATGCAAACTGGAGAGAAGATCCCTCAAAGTTCTATTATGATGTTACCACCACTCATGATTACGAAGCAGCAACATTCCTCAACTGCGGAACAGCGCTCGCTCCCGTATATGGCGGTTTCGGAACTTCATTTGAATTCAAGGGCTTTGACCTGAGCGTTAACTTCAACTATCAGCTCGGCGGTCAGGTAATCGACTCTGACTATGCCAGCATGATGGCCGCTCCCACCAACGCCGCCAGCGGTGCTAACCTCCACGCTGACCTGTACAAGGCATGGACTCCCACCAACACAGCCACAGACGTTCCCCGTTTCATGGCAACTGACAAGTACACCGCCAGCAGCTCAAGCCGCTTCCTCACCAGCGCCTCTTACCTGTCACTGCAGAACATCAACTTCGGTTACACCATCCCCTCTAACATCTGCCGCAAGATGTACCTGAGCAAGGTGCGTGTTTACTTTGCTGCTGACAACGTTTGGCTCTGGAGCAAGCGTCAGGGTCTTGACCCCCGCCAGTCCTTCACCGGTGAATCCACAAATTCTTTCTACTCTCCCATCCGTACACTCTCCGGTGGCTTAACTGTAACATTCTAATCTGATGACAACAATGAAAAATTCATATAAGCTTTTTGCTGCACTGCTGCTCTCGGCACCTGCCCTGACCGGCTGTATTGAGGAAGCTATACCCACAAACACCGTCATCCAGGATCAGGTGATGAACCAGCAGGGTGCGGAGGCTTTCCTCTGGGGTATGCCTTCTCACATGAATGTAATCGGTACCTGCAGCACTGACCAGCACTATGACTTTGGTCAGCCCGCCCTGATGCACATCCGTGACTGTCTCACTGAAGACATGGCAGTGGATTACGCCGGCGGTTATAACTGGTTCGGCAGCTGGACTCGCGTGGGCGTTTCCATGGGTGCCAACTACATGGCAACTCAGTTCATCTGGAACTGGTATTACGCTCAGATCCAGTGCTGCAATAACACCATCGGTGCTATTGACGTGGACGCCAATGAGCTCCTCCGTGAAGAAAACTCCCTGTACAAAGCCATTGCTTACGGTTATCGTGCAGCCACATATCTTGAGGCTGCCCGCATGTACGAAGTGCTTCCCGCTGAAGGTTTCAACGGCAAGGACGCCACCGGTGTAAATGACATCATCGGCCTGACAATTCCCATTGTAACTGATGAAACAACTGATGAACAGCTCCGTGAAAATCCCCGTGTTTCTCACGCTGACATGGTGGCATTCATTATGGATGACCTCAACGCCGCTGAAGATCTCTTCAACAATACTTCCCTGACCCGTCCCTCAAAGACCATGCCCTCTCTGGCTGTTGTTTACGGTCTTAAGAGCCGTACATACCTCTGGGACGCTACTTTCCAGGAAGAAATCAACAATGACCTCGGCGCTGCCAATGTTGCTTACAACAAGGCCGCTGAATATGCCCGCATGGCAATTGCTGAATCCGGTGCCACTCCTCTGAATGAGGCTCAGTGGGTAAACCCCACCACCGGCTTCAATGACCTCAGCACCAGCTCATGGATGTGGGGTGGTCAGTATGCTGCTGAAGACGACGCTGTTGTTGCCGGCGGTATCCGCACCTGGTCTTCTTTCTGCTGTAACGAGGAAGAATTCGGTTATGCAGCTCCCGCTCAGGGCGCCATCACAATGATCAGCGCTTCTCTGTATAACAAAATCAATGACAAGGACTTCCGTAAGCTCTCTTACATTGCACCGGAAGGCTCCAAGCTCAACGCCCGTCTGAGCTTCATTGATCCCGCCTGGGCTGCCGTGAACCTCACAACTCCTTACACCTCTCTGAAATTCCGTCCCGGTCAGGGCAACATGTCAGACCCCACCGTTAGTGCTGTGGTTGGTTATCCCCTGATGCGTGTTGAGGAAATGTACTTCATTGAGGCAGAGGCCAAGGCTCATGTTAATCCCGCCGAGGGTATGAACCTCCTGAAGGACTTCATGAAGACTTACCGTTATTCAGCATATAACCCCATGTCTACTGCTGACAAGAAGGCTGCCGTTGAAGAAATCGTTCTTCAGAAGCGCATTGAACTCTGGGGTGAAGGTCAGGCTTACTATGACGCTAAGCGCCTCAACCTCAACTGCACACGTTACTATGACGGAACCAACTTTGAAATCGGTGCCGATACTTATAACACAAATGGCCGTCCTGCCTGGATGAACATCGTTATCGTTGCTCAGGAAGTTGACAACAATGACGCCCTCCAGGGTTACAATACTCCCTCACCCGTAGGCATGTATCAGGCTCTTGGTCTGGAAGAATGAGAATTTTAAACATTTAAGTCGCATATTATTATGAAGCTCAATAAAATACTCGGGTTCCTCGCCGCAGCCGCTCTCACCATTGGTGGTACCGCCTGCCAGGACTCGATCAAATATGACCCCACCCCCGCTTATACCGGTGACGAGGTCTACTTCTCAGCTGACGCTCCTGATGTGCTGGATATTGAAACTGACGCCACTTCAGTGAACTTCAACCTGTACCGCGTCAACGGTAACGGTACCCTCACCGTGGCTATTGACGGTAAGGTCACTGACGCTGAAGGAACTGATATGACAGACATCTTCAGCGTGCCCACTGAGGTTATCTTCCCTGAAGGTATCACTGAAGTCAGCGTACCTGTCGGCGTTGTATTTGAAAACGTTACTCCGGAGTATGAATATACTCTTACTGTAAAGATTGCTGATGAGTACACCACTCCTTACGGCCTGTCTGCTTACTCTGCCGTTGTAACTTACGCTCCCTGGTCTGAAATGATTGAGCAGGAAGGTGAGGCTTATGTAGCTCTCGCAGGTGTATTTGCCGGTGAAGAATATGAAGTTCCTTACGGAATTGCTCAGAGCCTGGTTAACCCCAACAAGCTCCAGTACTACTTCCCCCGCGTTTACACTAACCTCAACACTGACTTCTACATCTCTGTTGACAAGGGTAATACGGTTGAAGTTGACGGCGTGACATGTTACCGCGCACGTATGAACGAAGTTAACTCCGAATACCACAATGGTGGTGACGGACCCATCTTCATGTTCTGGGATATTTTCTCATGGGTTGCATGGGTAAATGATAACAAGATTTCTGATGAAAGAGTTCTTGCCATCCTTGAGAGAAATGATTGGTGGGATTCTTACTTCAACCCCGTCACCGGTGCTTTCCACATCAACATGATTACTTATCCCGAGTATGACGGAGAAAGCAGCAAGACCCGTTACTACAACACGGGTGATCTCTACATCCAGCTCCCCGGATACGCAACTCCCTGGATTGAAATCATGGACATGGGTACCACAGTTGATGCCACAGGTTATGAAGTCAAGAACATGAACATCACCACTAACGATATCGCTTCTTACAAGTATCAGCTGCTTGAAGGTGAACTCAAGGGTGACGCTCTGGATGCCGCTTACACAGCCATGATGGCCAATGAGGATATCCTCGCTCAGACTGAGCGCAACCTTGATCTGGTATTTGACATTGATTTCGGCAAGTACACAATGATTGTTCAGGGTGAAGCCACCAACGGTGCTATCGTTAAGGCTTCCAAGACCATTGACTACCAGTCAGTTCTTCCTCCCAGTCCTTACCAGACAATCGGTTGGGCTGAGTACACAGACGGTTTCATGCGTACCATCAACCAGGATTACGGCGTTGTAACCGTATATGCTGAGGTTCAGGAAAGTCAGGAAACTCCCGGCCTGTACCGCATCAAGAACGCTTACCGCGAATGGGCTGCTGCCGTTGAAGAACCCGAACTCGCTCTCAAGGGTAACTACTACATTTACCTGGACGCATCTGACAAGACCTGCGTACTGCTTGAAACCAGCGTACTCGGTATCAAGCTCGGTCATGAGACCGGTGGTCTGATCGGTTACAGCCGCGCTGCTGAGATGTTTGCTGAAGGACGTACCAAGGCTGCCATCAAGCTGGCTAAGCAGAACGGTCAGATGAAGAACAATGTAATCACCTTCCCCGCCAAGTCTCTGTACCTGAGCTACGAAGTTGATTATCCCACATGGATGGAAGCTAACTCACCCGCTAACTTCAAGCTTGACCTGACCACTCTCACTCCCACCAAGCCTGAAACTACCACTGAGGAAGTTATCCGTGGCCGCGTTAACCGCATCAACATGTTTGAGCGCAACCAGACTCTGGAACTCCGCAGCCTCGCTGAATAATCTAATCCTATATAAATAAAATAACCGCCCCCGGAATCCCGGAGGCGGTTATTTTTTTTGTACGGACGTGCCTTTGGCACGTATCAATGAATTCGTTATCAACGAAGCCCTTGCACCATTTAATTTACCTTCAGCAGGAAGTACTGCTTCTTGCCGCGCTGAAGCACAATGTACTTGCCGTTGATGAGCATGTCAGGGCTCAGCACAGCGTTGGGGTCAGTAACCTTCTCCTTATTGATGGAGAAGCCGCCCTGCTGAATCATCTTGCGGGCCTCGCCCTTGGAGGGGAACACAGGTGCAAGCTCTGTCACTGCATTGAGTATCTTCTCACCGTTGTTAACAGCGTCCGCGCTGATGCTGAATGATGGCACAGCCTCAAAAACGTCAAGGAGGGTCTGCTCATCCAGGCTGCGCAGAGCATCAGCCCCGCCCTGACCGAACAGAATCTGTGATGCGTCAATGGCGGCCTGGGCTGCCTCGGCGCTGTGAACCATGGTGGTGATTTCCAGGGCCAGACGCTTCTGCAGAGGACGCTTGCCCGGGTCGGCTGCCTGCTCGGCAACAAGAGCCTCAACTTCTTCCTTGCTTAGGAAGGTGAAAATCTTGATGTACTTCTCCGCGTCAGCGTCTGATACATTGAGCCAGAACTGGTAGAACTTGTAAGGAGAAGTGTAACGGGCGTCAAGCCAGACATTTCCGCTCTCGGTCTTGCCGAACTTGCCTCCGTCGGCCTTGGTGATCAGCGGGCAGGTCAGGGCGTAAGCCTCACCGCCAACCGTGCGGCGGATAAGCTCTGTGCCGGTGGTGATATTGCCCCACTGGTCTGAGCCTCCAAGCTGCAGCTTGCAGTCATATTCCTTGTAAAGATGCAGGAAGTCATAGCCCTGCACCAGTTGGTATGAGAACTCGGTAAAGCTCATGCCCTGCTGGGACTCACCGGCCAGGCGCTTCTTAACGGAGTCCTTGGCCATCATATAATTGACGGTGATGAGCTTGCCAACATCACGGATAAAATCCAGGAATGAGAAGTTCTTCATCCAGTCATAGTTATTGACCATGATGGCAGCATTGGGAGCATCGCTCTCAAAATCCAGGAACTTGGACAGCTGCTTCTTGATGGCCTCCTGATTATGGCGGAGGGTTTCTTCATCCAGCAGCTTGCGCTCCTGGCTCTTCATTGACGGGTCGCCTATCATGCCCGTTGCACCGCCCACAAGGGCGATGGGCCTGTGCCCCGCACGCTGAAAATGACGCAGAATCATCACACCCACCAGGTGCCCGATGTGCAGACTGTCGGCAGTCGGGTCAATGCCCAGGTAGGCTGTGGTCATGCCTTTCTTGAGTTCTTCTTCCGTACCCGGCATGACTGTGTGAATCATATTACGCCAGGTAAGTTCTTCAATGAAATTCATCAGTATATCGTGTTTGAATTAAAATTCAGTAAAAGCCAACGGGAGCAGTGAGGCCACAGAGGGCAGGCGGTACACCTGCTCGCGTCCCACCAGGAGCACCGGCACATGATGTCCGGCCAGGCGCTCGTATTCCAGCAGAGCCTGGCGGCAGGCTCCGCACGGCGCTGTGGGAGGCTCCGTTACCATGCCGTCCGTGCCTCGGGCCGCAACGGCTATCATCTCAAAAGGCACCCCCGGAAAGCGGGCGCCGGCGTAGAAGCATGCGCTCCGCTCCGCACATGTGCCGGAGGGATATGCCACATTCTCCTGATTGGCCCCGGTGATGATTTCACCGTTCCCCATCAGGATGGCAGCCCCCACGTGGAAGTCACTGTAAGGTGCAAAGGAACCGTCAATGGCCTTCAGGGCCGCCTCTGCCAGCTCCCGCTCCTTGGGCTCAAGCTCATTGATGGGCCGGGCCACTATCTTGGTGAGTATTTCTATTTCTTTCATGTGAGATATTCAAATTGTTAAAGAGCTGTGCAAATATACGCTTTTACAGCCGTACAATCAAAAATATGCTCTCAAAATTTCATAAATTGAATTTTTAGCAGTATTTTTGCAATTCCAAAAGGGAGGAAAGCCCCCGGACTGTCTTCCCCGCTTATCATGATAATAAAAAAATAGATCATATTCAATGAAAAAGAACAACAAACCCGTAGAGGAACAGGACCAGGCAGTGGTATTTCTGGAGAAAGCCCGTGCCAACCGTAAAAAAATTACTGTACTGAGTATTGTGGTGCTCATAATTGCTGCAGGCCTGCTGTGCTGGTATTATGTGGCACAGCGCGGAAGTGCTGAAGCTGACCGCCTTGTTGGCCGCGCTGACGTGGAACTCAATGACAGCATCGCTCAGACCCTGTATGCCCAGGCTGCCCAGAGCGGATACCGCAGCGGTAACCGCGCCAAGGCTGAAATGGGTATCCGTCTGTATCAGCAGGGTAAGTATGAGGAAGCTGCTCAGTACCTGGGTGAATGTTCTCTCTCTGACAATATTGCCGCCGCAGGTGTCCGCACTCTTGAAGGTGACTGTTACGTTAACCTTGAGAATTATGACAAGGCCCTGAGCTGTTATGAAAAAGCCATCCGCAAGGCTGACGGTAACCCTGAACTGGTTCCCTTCATCCTGGTCAAGGAAGCTCACGTTTACCGCGCTCAGGGTAAATACGCTGACGAGGCTGAGGCTTACCGCCAGATTGTTGAGGATTATCCCGCTTACAACACCGGTAACATGGACGTCCGCGCTCTTTACCAGCGCGCCCTCCGTCAGGCTCAGAACTGATATTTGAAATTCAACATAGAAGGCAGGGTGTGCCCGGGTTTCCGCGGCGCACCCTTGCTG